>JAYUOP010000056.1:0-12202 GCA_043760745.1 Hyphomicrobiales bacterium | reverse complement strand
CGCTTTCATGCGGCCGAGGTCGCGGGGAACCGTCCGCCTACAGACGAATAATGTAAACGATGCGCCGTTGATTGATCCGAATTATTGGGCTGACCCGTACGACAAGGAAATGTCGATCCGGGGCGTTCGTATGGCGCGGGAAATTATGCGCCAAGACGCCTTGAAAACATTCATTGAGGCAGAGCGGGTGCCGGGACCGACTATATCAACTGACGCGGATATCATCGACTTTGCATGTCGGATGGCTAAAACCGATCATCATCCCGTCGGTGCTTGTAGCATGGGAACGGGTGTTATGTCTGTGGTTTCGCCAGAACTAAAGGTCCATGGGCTAGAAGGTTTGCGGGTTTGCGATAGCTCAATTATGCCGTATATTGTTTCATCGAATACCAATGCGGCAACAATGATGATTGCGGAAAAAGCGGCCGATTTTATTCGCCACGATTAGGGAGCGAAAATCGTTTGCAATTCGGATGCGGGTTTGCCTTCAATAGCGCCGATCACCGCTTTGGCAAGATTGAAGCCAGCGCGGCGATGGTCCTCTTCGATCATCAATAACCCGTGCGGCGACCAACCATCAAACATTGCCGATTTTTTGGTGACAAGGTCAAAGTCCACGCCTAGTTTTTTTCCCGTCGATTCAATCGTGTTAATCATCGCCATGGTTGAGTTTTCGCTGGCACTGATAAAGGCATCCGGACCAGCGGGATCAGTTGCAATTTCCCGCAAGCGGTTCACCAGTTGCGTTATTGGCGTATCGATATTGAGGTCATAAAGATCATAGTTCTGCATATTATTTTGGCGCAATTCATCATGAAAACCACGCAACAAATGATCATGAAATAGGTTCTCGGGCGGTGGTTTGATGAGTGCTATTTTCTTGCGGCCGCGCGCGGCTAACAATTTTACGGCAACCCGAGCGAAAGCTTCATTATCAAAATCACAATAGGGATGTTCAAGCTCCATGGCGGTTCGGCCGTGGCTGGCAAACGGCATTTTGTTAGCCAAGAGGTATCGCACGCGCGGATCATCAGCTTGGGTCCGCGAAATGATAACACCATCGGCTGATTGAGTTTCGACAACATAGCGTATGGGTGCCATGGGATCGTTCAACGCGTAAGGTGTGATCACGAGGTGATAAGAGGTGCCTTCCAGCGCTTCCGAAATGCCGTAGACCAATTGCTCGGCCAGACCAAAAGCAGAGCCCGACGTGTTCAAGATCAGCGTAATGACATTGGTTTTACCGGTACGCAAACGAACGCCCGCACGGTTTGGACGATATCCTACTTGCTCGGCGGCAAGGCGAACGCGCCTGCGGGTTTCTTTGGCAATGGCGGGATCATCTTGGAGTGCACGCGAAATTGTTGACACGCCAAGGCCGGTAATCGCGGCGAGCGATTTCAATGTTGGCCTTTGGTCAGGGTTGCGAGAATTCATAGCGACAAAGTTAACCTCAAGCTCAACGCTTTAGCAGATATTTAAAACGATTCAAATGCCTCATATGCCCATAAATCAATCATATTGCAGTGCACAATTGAATTTTATTTGAATCGTTGCAAAAGCAAAATTTTTGACATAGGTTTCTTCTTACCTAAAAAGACATGGGAGGAAATTTGTCATGGGTATTAAGAAATTTGCTGCAGGTTTAGCGCTTTCAGCTTCTATGGTATTTGCAAGTTCAGCATTTGCCGCTGATCTGGAAGTAACCCATTGGTGGACATCCGGTGGTGAAGCCGCCGCTGTTGCCGAATTCGCGAAAGCAGTTGATGCGTCGGGCGATAAGTGGGTTGACGGTGCTATTGCTGGTTCTGGCGACGTTGCGCGTCCAATCATCATCTCGCGTATTCTTGGTGGTAACCCTATGGGCGCTACCCAATTGAACCCCGGCAAAGATGCTGACGATCTGATCGCAGCTGGCTTGTTGGAAGACATCACTGACGTTGCAACTGCTGGCGACTGGGCAAATATTTTGCGTCCAAAGAGCCAACTCGAAAGCTGCACCAAAGATGGCAAAGTGTATTGCGTTCCGGTAAACTTGCACTCGGCCCAATGGATGTGGACCAACCGCAAGGTTTATGAAGATGCAGGCATTGCACCGCCACAAAACTGGGCGGAAATGGTGGCCGCGGCTCCTGCTCTGCAAGCCAAGGGTATTCAGCCTTTGTCACTCGCTCAAGGCTGGCCGGTTGGTCTCCTCGTAAACGACGTGCTTGTTGCTCTTGCTGGCGTTGATAACTTTGTGAAAGTTTACAAGGATCGTGACATTGCTCTCGCATCCGGTCCAGAATTTGCAAAAGTGTTCGAAGCTTTGGCCGCTGTGCGTACTTTCGTTCCCGCTGACAAAATGGTTCCACAATGGAACGAAGCTGTAGCGCTTGTGATCCAAGGCAAAGCTGGTGCGAACATTATGGGTGACTGGGCTGGTGGCGAATTCGCTGTTGCCAATCTTGTTGCTGGTAAAGACTATGATTGCTTGCCAGGTCTGGGTGTAACACCTGTTCTCAACACCGGTGGTGACGTGTTCTACTTCCCGAAGAATGCTGACCCAGCAGTCACAGCCGCACAAAAGAAGATGGCTGCAACCTTGGTCACCAAGGAAGTGCAAGTTGCCTTCAACTTGAAGAAGGGCTCCCTTCCAATGCGCGCTGACGTTGACTTGGCCGCTGCGAACGACTGCATGAAGAAAGGCTTGGCCATTCTTGATGGTTCAACAGCCGTGTTCCCGAACGATGTGCAAATGATTGATCGTGACGCGTTGAATCAGATCAACGATCTCTTCACTTCATTCATGGCTGACCCGAACTTGACCGCTGCTGATACGCAAGCCAAGTTCGCTGACATCATCAAGAACGCTGCGAAGTAATTTCGAAGTCTGAATAAAAACGGCAGCACGTCCCACTCACGCGAGTTGGGACGTGCTGTTTAATCGGGTTTTCATTTTTTCGCGCAACTCCCCGCCTTTGCTGGATGTTTTTTCCATGTGGTTGTTGCTGCGCCGAGAGTAAAGTTTAAGGCCATGGCCACAGCCTCAATAAATCCACGTTTTATTTTCACGCGCGACCGCATTCCGGCGGTGATCATTTATTCTTTAGCTGCTGCACTCGCCGCCATATTGGGCCTTTTGACCTATGGTGTGTTTGAGCAATCCCAGTGGTTTATCAATATCAAAAAACACGTGGGCGGCGGTGCGCTGGTCATTGATTTGGCGTTGTTCGCTGGCAAACTACTTATCCCTTCCGCCATTGTTTATGCCGCCTCGCATTTCGGCAAACAGGCATTTCAAGAACATTTTGAAACCTCAAACCCAGCGCGCAGAACGCGGGACATTACCTTTGCCATCGCAACCACTTGCGCCTTCCTCCTTGGATTTTTTTGGCAAGCTTGGATTGGGTTTAGTGGCGTTGCGGGGGCCACTTTCTTTATTGTGCTGGCTGGCATTGCGCTCGCTTTACTCGATATTCCGTTCCGTCATTTTAGCAAGAAACTGATTTACCTCGGTGTAATTTTTGCGTTGTTCTTGATTGTGATGTACGCTTCTGGTTCGTCCGATATTGCCGCATCCGGCTTTAATTGGTTACCTTCAGTGCTTGGCTTACTGTCAGTTGTGGTGCCGCTCAGTCTTGTGCCATGGATGGCGCCTTATGAAAATCAACAATCTAAGTTTGGCTCGTTTGCCATGATTTTGATTGCGTTGTTTGTGTTTGTTGGTGGTGTGCTCTGGGTCGTCTTATTCTCATTTACCTCAATGAAAATTCTCCCACTGTTCACGCCGGGCGAGTGGTGGGACAAGTTTAACGGGGTCGCAAATTATACACGCCTTTTCAATACCAGCCGCTGGATGGACTGCCCGGCCTTAAGCCAAATTGGCACCGCTGCTTGGGCATTGAAATGCTCTGGTGCATTCCCAAATGTTGTGACCTATGCTGTTTTCTTCATTACCATTGTTATGGTCCTCGGCTTTATCATTGCGGTCTTGATGGATCAGAAAATTCGCGCCGAGGGTTTGTTCCGCACGATTTACCTCTATCCATTCGCGCTGTCTTTCATTGTCACGGGCCATGTCTGGGCGTGGATATTCTCGCCGGAATACGGCTTACAAAAAGCGGTGCGCGGGCTTGGTTGGGAGAGCTTTTCCTTCGGCTGGATCGCTGATCAAAAAATGGTGATGTATGCCATTGTGATTGCCGGCGTTTGGCAGGGCACAGGCTTTGTCATGGCCCTCATGCTGGCTGGTCTTCGCGGTATTGACGAAGAAATTTGGAAGGCCGCAAAGATCGATGGCATTCCAACCTGGCGCACCTATTTGCAAATCGTGTTACCAATGATGAAGCCGGTGCTGGTTACAACATTCGTGTTCGTGGCGTCAGGCGCTATTCGGATTTATGATTTGGTGCTCGCCATTACAGATGGCGGACCCGGCGTTTCTTCGGATGTGCCATCGCGCTACATCTATCAAAATTTTACCGCCAATCTTGGCCAATCACTCGCGGCATCTACTATTTTATTGTTGTCGATGGCATTGATCTTGATCCCTTGGATTAGATTAGAATTTGGCAAAAAGGGACAAGCATAATGACCACAACTTTACGCCAGTTCGAAGGGCCATCGGGTCCGAAACCAAAGAAATTCATCTCATTGCCACGCGTGATTGTGTATGGTGTTTTGATCCTGTGCTGCTTGTTCTTTTTGTTCCCGCTTTACATCATGGTCATCACATCGCTGAAAGATCTTGATGCCATCCGTGAAGGCAATTTATTCACGCCTTCCGCCAATCCAACTTTCGCACCTTGGGTTAAGGCCTGGAGCCAAGCCTGTACGGGTCTCTATTGTGAAGGCATCAAGCCCGGCTTCATAAACTCACTTAAAATCACTGTGCCATCGGTCATTGTTTCAATTGCTGTAGCTTGTGTGACGGGATATTCGCTGGCCAACTGGCCTTTCAAATATTCGGAAGCCTTCTTTACAGTTTTGCTGCTCGCAAGCTTCATTCCTTATGTGGTGATGCTGTATCCAATCGTGATTATCACGCGGTGGCTTGGCATATTCTCAACACTCCCCGCCGTTGTTCTCGTCCACACGATTTTTGGTTTGCCACTTTTGACGCTGCTGTTCCGAAACTATTTTGCATCCCTGCCGCAAGAATTATTCAAAGCCGCGCGGGTTGATGGTGCGGGCTATTGGCGCATTTTGTTCCAAGTGTTTTTGCCGATGGCGGCTCCGATTATGACGGTTGCAGTCATCTTGCAAGTCACCGGAATTTGGAACGACTTCTTGTTCGGTGTGATTTATGCCGGCCCCACCAACTACCCGATGACGGTTCAACTGAACAACATCGTGAATACTGGCATGGGTGTCAAAGAATACAACGTTGATATGGCTGCCACGATTCTTACCGGACTTGTGCCGTTGATCATTTACTTTTTCTCGGGAAAATATTTTGTACGCGGCATTGCTGCTGGTGCTGTGAAGGGCTGATGTTATGAATCCAACAATTGAAAATCCAAGTGTATCGGTGCGTGGTTTGGCGCAATCTTACGGATCGCTTCAGGTTCTAAAATCTCTCGATCTCGATATTGCCGACGGTGAATTCATCGTGCTGTTGGGACCATCGGGTTGTGGCAAGTCTACCCTATTGAATTGCATTGCAGGTCTTCTTGAACCCACACATGGCCAAGTTTTCATCAAAGGCAAGAATGTGACTTGGGAAGAACCGAAAGACCGTGGCATTGGCATGGTTTTTCAATCCTATGCGCTTTATCCGCAAATGACAGTGGAGAAAAATCTGTCATTCGGATTGCGGGTATCTGGCATGGATAAAACCGAAATTGAAAAGCGGGTGGCACGCGCCTCGGAAATTCTGCAAATCCAACCGTTGATGGACCGCAAACCAGCCCAACTTTCAGGCGGGCAACGCCAGCGTGTGGCCATTGGCCGGGCACTCGTGCGCGATGTGGATGTGTTCTTGTTTGATGAGCCACTGTCAAATCTTGATGCCAAATTGCGCGCCGAATTGCGGGTGGAAATCAAGCGTTTGCATCAGACCCTTGGCAACACCATGATCTATGTGACCCATGATCAAATTGAAGCCTTGACCTTGGCGGACCGCGTGGCCGTGATGCGCGGCGGCACGATCCAGCAATTGGATGCGCCACAAACGATATATAATAAGCCCACGAATTTATATGTGGCGGGCTTCATCGGCTCGCCATCGATGAACTTCCTCAAGGGTAACATTGAAGGCGCTGGTGCTAAAGCCGCTTTCAAACTCGGCAGTCTTTCTATTCCTTTGAAATCATATCAAGCCGACGAACCTTTAAGCGCAAAGCCTGCAACGCTTGGCGTGCGCCCGGAACATATTCGCGTTAACGGTGCGGCTGAAGAAGGGGCGACCGCTGAATATCCAGCGGTGGTCGATATTGTGGAGCCTATGGGCGCTGACACTTTGATCTGGCTGAAAGTTGAAGGCCAAACAATTTCGGCCCGTGTTGAATCAAATGAAAAGTTCGTGCCCGGCCAAAAAGTAAAAGTGCGCTTCCGCATCAACCTCGCCTCGATTTTTGATGAAGCAACGACGGACCGGATTTGAAATGAGCAGGTGTTATCCAATCCAATATAGCCGTCATCCCGGCGAAGGCCGGGAGCCAGCTTTGTTGGGCTTGACACAGCGAGATGCAAGCTGGGCCCCGGCCTTCGCCGGGGTGACGGCTTACAAGTGACCAACGCAATCAACCTCGCGGGCACTTGGCAGCTGCACTGTGCAGCTCGCAATATCACCGTTGATTATCCCGTGCCCGGCGATGTTCATTCGGCATTGATTGCAGCTGGCCAAATTCCGCATCCCTATAAGGGCACTGATGAACTCGCCGTGCGCTGGGTGGCGGATGAGGAGTGGGTGGCGCAACGCCGCTTTCACGTTGATCGCTTAGTGACGGGTGCTTATTATCTCGATATCGATTATCTCGATACGATTGCGGATGTGCATTTGAATGGCGAACATGTGTTACACGCCGAAAACTGTTTTCGGCGGTATCGGCCAGATGTGACGCGCTTTCTCAAAGCTGGCAAAAACCTTGTTGAGGTTATTTTTCACTCTAACACGAAAGCCGCAAACGAAAAACAGGCGGCACAGCCGTTTTTCATCCCTTATAGTGTTAGCAATAATCCAATCCCGAACGGCAACATGCTGCGCAAACCCCAATGCCACTTTGGTTGGGATTGGAATTTGGCGATTGTGCCTTTTGGGATCTGTGGTGCTTTCTCTTTGTGTCACGCAGAGGTCGCCCGCATTGAAAAGGTAACCGCCCATCAGGTTCACCACGCAAATGGGTCCGTGACTTTGCAAGTCATGACAGAACTTTTTGCTGAATATGCCGGTGGTCAATGTGAAGTCAGCACGACCTTCGATGGCGAAACATTTACCGGCCACATTGACATAGGACCGGGCGCCTGGCGCATTCATGAATGCTTTGAGATAGCCAGTCCGCAGCTGTGGTGGCCAGCCGGACAAGGAGTGCAGTTTCTCTATGATCTTGAAGTGCGCTGCGGCAGCGACATTGCAAAACGCCGGGTTGGAATTAGGGACATCACCCTTAATTCTGACAAGGATGAGACCGGCAGCCGCTTTGCACTTTGTGTTAATGGCCGCGAGATATTCTGCAAAGGTGCCAATTGGATTCCAGCCGATGCGCTCCCTTCAAACGCCACAACAGCGCTGACACGAAAGCTGCTGCAAGCCGCTAAGGACGCGAACATGAATATGATCCGCGTTTGGGGTGGTGGCTATTATGAACAGGATTTTTTCTACGACATTTGCGATGAGCTAGGGCTTCTGGTTTGGCAAGATTTTATGTTTGCGTGTTCACTCTATCCCTCAACAGATGCGTTCCTCGCAGAGGTTAAAGCAGAAGTAGCCGATCAAGTTTCGCGTTTGCAGCACCATGCCTGTTTAGCGCTGTGGTGCGGAGACAATGAGTTGGTCGGGGCTCTGACTTGGTTTCCAGAATCCCGCGCGAACCGTGATCGCTATCTCGTCAATTATGACCGCCTCAATCGCTCGCTGGAGCAAGCGATGAAAGAAGCCGATCCCACCGCCATCTGGTGGCCATCATCGCCTTCCTCCGGCATTCTTGATTTTGGGGACGCTTGGCATGATGACTCGAAGGGTGACATGCACTTTTGGTCGGTGTGGCATGAGGGCCGCGATTTTGAACATTACTATGATGTGAAACCCCGCTTTTGTTCTGAGTTTGGCTTCCAGTCTTTTCCTTCATTGCGCTTGATCAAAGAGTTTTCGACATCAGAAGAAGACCTCAATATTTCGTCCGCTGTTATGGAGCATCATCAGCGCAATAAGGGCGGTAATGCGCGGATTGCCGAAACGATGTTTCGCAATTTCCGTTTTCCCATGGACTTTGGAAGCTTTGTTTATCTTAGTCAAATTCAACATGGCCTTGCGATGCGGATGGCGGTGGAATATTGGCGTTCGCTCAAGCCACATTGCATGGGAACGCTGTATTGGCAGCTGAACGACACTTGGCCCGTCGCCTCATGGTCGGGGCTTGATCATGGCGGCTCATGGAAATCATTGCACTATATGGCGCGGCGGTTTTATGCGCAGGTTTTAGTTACGGCGCGGAAATCCGGCGATGAATTTATTGTAACCGCAGTCAGCGATTTAGCGGAAATATTTTCGCTTTCGTTAGAGGTTTTTGCGCTCGATTTCTTGGGTCAGAAAATCACTACGTATCGTGGTGAAACGGCGTTGTCGCCCGATGGCGGACAAGAGATCATCCGCATCAAACTCAAAGATATCCCGCGTGATGGAATTTTGTTTTTGAGTTGGACGGATGAAAATGGTCACGCGGTTCGCAACCATGCCACGCAAGTTCCTTATAAATTCTTGAGCCTGCAAAAACCGGGACTGCAAACGACCGTTAAAGTGACTAACGATAGCCTCAGTATTGCAATCATTTCCCAAAACATCGCTCTTTATATTTCGGCAGAATGCGATGTGGCGGGACACTTTTCAGACAATGCATTTGATCTCTTAGGCGGTGAAACGATCACCATTACATTTACACCCGACAACCCTGCCGATCTCGAGCGTGCCAAAGACACGCTTGTGATCCGCGATCTTTATTCATCATCTTACACGTCAACTTAAAAAGGGAGGCCACCCACATGCCACAACGTTTATCATTTCAACTTTACTCAGCCCGCAATTTTGAACCTTGGGAAGATGTCGTCGCTATGGTGGCGAAGGCGGGTTACAAAGAGGTCGAGGGCTTTGGTGGCAACTATGAAAAACCAGAGGCTTTTCGTGCCCTGCTCGACAAATATGACCTGACCATGCCAACGGGACATTTTTTCCCATTGGAAATGTTTGAAACCAAAAAGAAAACAGTTTTGCATATTGCGAAAACCCTTGGCATGCGGGCACTTTATTGCCCTTATATTATGCCGGACCAACGCCCAACCACGGGCGCTGGCTGGAAAGCCTTTGGCAAACGGCTCGGTGCGGTCGCTGCGGAATACCGCGATGAAGGTTATATCTTCGGTTGGCATAATCATGATTTTGAATTCATGCCAATGAAAGATGGCTCCACGCCGCATGAACGGATTTTTGAGGGCAGTGATCTCCTAAATTGGGAAGTCGATGTGGCATGGATTGCGTGCGCTAAACAAAATCCTGCAAAGTGGATCAAGGCCTATGGCGACCGGATCACGTCAGCGCATGTGAAAGATATCGCATCGCGCGGCGAGAATAAAGATCAAGATGGTTGGTGTGATGTGGGCAAAGGTACCGTTAAATGGCCAGAGATTTTCAAACTTTTGAAAACCCAAACCAACTGCCTGACTTACGTCATGGAACACGATAACCCGAAGGACGTGGCCGCTTGGGCCAAGGCTTCGATCAATTTTTGTAAGAAACAATAATCATCCCGCTACGCCGTCATTCCGGCTTTTGTCGGAATAACGGATTTAAAAAAGGAATACATCATGAGCAAAACACTTGGCGTTGGCATTATTGGATGTGGCAACATTTCATGGGCCTATTTGAAGCTCGCCAACCTCTTCAAAGATATTGAAGTGCGGGCGGTGGCGGACATTAATATGGACGCTGCGAAAGCGCGCGCTGCCGAGTTTGGTGTGCGCGCCAATACGGTCAAAGAACTTTTGAAGTCGGACGACATTGATATCGTGGTCAATCTCACTGTTCCTGCGACACATTTCAAAGTGTCGAAGCAAATCCTTGAAGCCGGCAAACATGTCTATTCGGAAAAACCGATGACGCTGTCCTATAAGGATGCGCTCGCCTTGCAGAAACTTGCGGCGAAAAAGAAACTGCGGGTTTGTGCAGCTCCAGACACTTTCCTCGGCGCATCACATCAACAAGCGCGCAAAGCGATTGACGATGGCGACATTGGCAAGGTGGTTTCTGGCACCTGTCACTTCATGGGACCGGGCATGGAAATGTGGCATCCAAATCCTGACTTTTTCTATAAGCCCGGCGGCGGACCAGTTCTCGATATGGGGCCTTATTACATCAGCAATTTGATCAATCTGATTGGCCCGGTAAAGCGCGTGTCGGCATTGCTCGGCACGGGTCGAAAGGAACGCGTGATCAATAGCCAACCAAAAAATCCACGCAATGGCGCAAAAATTAAAGTGACAACGCCGACGACTTATCATGCGTTGTTGGAATTTGTGTCGGGGGCTTGCGTTACGGTTTCGCTGTCTTGGGATGTGTGGGCGCATAAGCATCAAAACATGGAAATTTATGGCCAGACGGGTGCGATGTTTGTGCCCGATCCAAACTTCTTTGGTGGCGATGTCATGATTGCTGGCAGCGACCAAACGCCGAAAGTTTTGAAGGCATGGGATCATCCCTTTGGTAAAAACAACTGGGGTCATCACAACAACCAAACCGATGTGATCTGGGCCAATTACCGCTGTGCAGGCCTTGCCGATATGGCCGCCTCGATTAAGAAAAAGAAGCTGGCGCGTTGTGATATTTCACTGGTGGCGCATGTGGTCGAAGTGATGACGGCAATGATTGAGTCCGGCAAAGCGCATAAGGTTGTGAAACTGAAATCCACTTGCAAGCGCCCTGCTCCTTTGGGACCAGCAGAAGCACAGGCCTTGCTCAAATGAAATATAATCGCTGCGGGCGGACCGGTTTAAAACTGCCCACAGTTTCTCTTGGGCTTTGGCAGGGTTTTGGTAGCGATACGCCGCATGATGTGAAACGTGTTATGTGTCGCACTGCCTTTGATCTCGGCATAACGCATTTTGATTTGGCCAATAATTATGGTCCGGTTGCGGGCTCCGCTGAAACGGCGTTTGGCGAAATCATGCGTCAGGATTTTGCGAACCATCGCGATGAGATGATCATTTCGACGAAGGCTGGTTATAATATGTGGGATGGCCCGTACGGCGAATGGGGGTCACGCAAATACATGATCGCGAGTTTGGATCAGAGCTTGAAGCGCATGGGCCTGCCATATGTTGATATTTTTTACTCGCATCGTTTTGATCCAGATACGCCATTGGAAGAAACCATGGGTGCATTGGATTTTTCGGTTCGCTCGGGCCGCGCTTTATATGCTGGGATTTCAAACTACGGCGCGGAGCCAACCCACGCGGCGGCGAAAATTTTGCGTGCGCTTGGAACCCCATGCATTATTCACCAACCACGCTTTTCGATGCTGCAGCGGGAGCCCGAACAGCACGGCGTTTTTGCAGCAGCGCATGATGAAGGCATGGGGGTGATTGCGTTTTCACCTCTCGCGCAAGGGTTGCTCACGGGGAAATATTTGGCGGCGGTTCCTAGCGATAGTCGCGCTGCGCGGAACCACACATTACAGTCCAAAGTGATCGATGAAAAACTTCGCTTGAAGCTGGTGGCGCTCAACGACATGGCAAAAGCGCGCGGGCAATCGCTCGCTCAAATGGCCATTGCTTGGGTGCTGAACAGGAGCGAAGTGACATCGGCATTGATTGGGGCGAGTAAACCCGAACAGATTATAGATTGCGTTGGCGCGATTGAGAATTTGGGGTTTGAGAAGGAAGAGTTGCAAGGGATTGAGGGTTTGTTGCAGGGTTAAAACAGTCCCTTATCCGGCGTTTCACGCCACCTTCTCCCGTAAACGGGAGAAGTGAATAAACCTTACTTCTCCCGCGCGCGGGAGAAGGTGGCGTG
>JAYUOP010000055.1:0-12211 GCA_043760745.1 Hyphomicrobiales bacterium | reverse complement strand
TGGCCGGGCGCAAACAGTGATGAGCGGCAAGATGCGTGCGTTAAATATTTTTGAGCATGCATTGAGTTTTGGCAAAGCAGGGTTTGCTTTTGACGTCTCTCCCGAGGTGGAAGCCGAAAAAGAATTAGATCGCCATATTAAAGCCCACGCCTCTACCCTCAATCGGCTTGATACCGCGATTGCGATTTTTGGCCCGGATCAAAAACTACGATTCTATAATCAGGCCTATATGTATTTATGGAACTTCGAAGAAAAATGGTTGGATGCCAAGCCCAGCGATGGCGAGGTTCTGGACCGTTTGCGCGCCCAGCGCTGCATCCCCGAACAAGCCAATTATAAAGAGTGGCGCTCGCGACAATTGAGCTCGTACACAACTTTAGAAATGCGGGAAAACTACTGGTATTTACCGGATGGCAGATCTTTGCATGTGGTCTGCGAGCAGCATCCGTTTGGTGGCGTTACTTATCTCTACGAAAACCTCACCAAGGAAATCCAGCTTGAAAGCCGCTACAATGTTTTGATTGGCGTGCAGCGCGAGACGCTCGATAATTTGGCAGAAGCGATTGGCCTGATTGGATCAGATGGCCGTCTGAAACTTTTCAATCCAGCCTTTGCAAAATTCTGGTCCTTTGATGTGAAAACCTTGGCTGAAGAACCGCATCTCGAGGAAATTGCCAGACATCCACAGCTGAGTGAACAAGCGCAAGGCTGCTGGCAAGACATTAAATATGGCATGACGAGTTTAGATTCGGACCGCAAAGCGATGTCTGGCCGCATGATGCAGGATGAACGCATTTTGCAATATAGTGCCGTGCCATTACCCGATGGAAACACGCTACTCTCTTTCACCGACATTACGGATCCCGCAAAAATTGAGCGCGCATTGCGCGAGCGTACCGAAGCTCTTGAAGCGGCCGACCGAATCAAAAACAATTTCCTAACCAGCGTATCTTATGAAGTACGTACCCCGCTAACCAGTATTCTGGGTTTTGCGGAAACCCTTGATCTCGGCATCGCTGGGGCTTTATTGCCCAAACAGCGGGAATATGTTCTAGACATCCGGAAGTCTTCCGAGGATTTGAAAACCATTGTCGATGCCATCATTGATCTTTCAGCCATTGATGCCGGCGCGATGGAGCTTCGGCTCACGCAAGTTGATATCGAAGAGACGATGCAAACTGTGGCGCAAAACTTAAGTCCGCTATGGGAGAAACGTGAACTCAATTTGACACTTGAGGTTTCTGAAGATGTAAAAACTGTCGTCGCTGATCGCGCGCGATTAGAGCAAATTCTCAGTCATCTCCTGTCTAATGCCATCGGTTTCTCGCCGCAAGGAGGCACCGTGCGCATGGGTGTACGCAAAGCCGGCGCCGTTGTGCAGCTTTGGGTAACAGACACTGGCCGAGGCATTGACCCTGATTTTCAAACCGAAGCTTTTGAGCGCTTCAAGTCAAAACCAATGCCGGGTGGCCACCGCGGGCCGGGGCTTGGGCTTGCATTGGTCAAAAGTTTTACGGAATTGCATGGCGGCAAAGTATCATTGGTCTCCAAACTTGGTCAGGGTACCACGGTTGTTTGTGCACTGCCTATTCTTGGACCAGCTAAAACTTATGCAGCAAAACGCACAACGCCAAAAGTAGCATAAGAGCAATGTTGTCCACGACGATTGCAAGCGGCTCACAAACGGACACTGAAGACTTTGGCAGGCAATTGAGCATGTGGCTCAAACCCGGATTTGCAATACTCCTGCGAGGAGATTTGGGTTCTGGAAAATCAACATTAGCGCGATCAATTATTCGTGCGCTGGCGGCTCATTTGCCCGAACTTGACGTGCCAAGCCCCAGTTTTTCGCTGTTGAACCAATATGACATGACGCGGGTTCCAATTGCACATGTTGATTTGTATCGGCTTGATCAAGCCTCAGCTGTTGAAGAACTTGGTCTTTCCGAAATTTTGATTGATCACGCCGTTATCGTGGAATGGCCAGAACTTTTACCGCCCCGTTTTTCTGCTCATTGCTTGATCATCGAATTTTCTGGAGATGGCGAAAAACGAACCCTGCAATGCCAGTTTTCAGGTCAGTGGGAAGCGGCATGGCAACGCCATCTTGCGATTAATGCGTTCCTCGCGCGTCATAATTGGCAAGCTGAAACCCGTTCCTTTCTCGAAGGCGATGCATCGTCTAGACGATATGAAATGTTGACGGGCCCTTCCCGCCAAGCCTTGCTGATGGATATGCCACAAAGGCCCGACGGACCGCCGGTGCGAAACGGCCTTCCCTATAGTGCGATTGCACATTTGGCCGAAGGGCTTTCTGCCGTCATTGGTGTCAATCAGCAATTGCGTGATTTCCATTATAGCGCGCCTGAAATCTATGGTCATGACATCACGCAAGGGCTCGCTGTTATTGAGCTATTTGACGGCGCTGTTTATGGAAAAATGCGCCAAGGCGGCGTTGATATGAACGTTCCAATGTTAGCAGCGGTAGACGTGTTAGCCGACATAGCGCACAAGCATTGGCCAATTGAGAATGTGATTGATGCAAACCTGAGCCGCATCATTCCTCACTATGATCAGGACGCCATGCTCATAGAAGTCGATCTCATTCTGTCGTGGTACTTTCCCTATCGGATGGGAAAGCTCGTGAGCGAAGAATTGCAGCAATCATTTGCTAATGTGTGGCTTGGCCTTTTTCCAAAACTCGTAACTGATCATCCGGTATGGGTGATGCGGGATTATCATTCTCCCAATCTTTTATGGTTGCCAGAGCGCGAAGGCTTACAGCGGGTTGGTATTATCGATAGTCAAGATGCTGTGATGGGTCATCCGGCCTATGATTTGGTTTCCCTTTTACAGGATGCGCGGTTAGATATTCCGGAAGCTGAAACCGCGATGCTTTATGAACATTATGAGGTCTGTCGAAAATCCCAAGGTGGTTTTGATAGCAAAGACTTTGCTAGAGCATACGCCATTCTTGGCGCTCAACGTGCGACCAAGATTTTGGGGATATTTGCGCGGCTCGCAAAGCGCGATGGCAAGCCCGGATATTTGCGCCATATGCCAAGAGTTGCGCGCTACCTCCTTCAGAATTTAGATCATCCTGAATTACACGAATTGAAACTATGGTTTTCCACCAATTTGCCGGACGTGTTTCATGAGGTTGCACGATGACAACCCTCGGCAAAACAGCGATGGTTCTAGCGGCGGGTTTTGGCACGCGCATGCAACCCCTAACGCTTGACCGTCCCAAACCTCTGATCAAAGTGGCAGGCCAAACTTTGCTGGACTATGCAGTTGAGAGGTTAGTCGAAGCCAAGGTTGCCAAGGCCGTGGTCAATGTCCATTACCTCGCCGAACAAATTGAAGAATGGGCAGATCACATCAGCCAACCGCAAATCATTATTTCAAACGAGCGCGATGCAATTTTGGATACCGGTGGCGGCATAGCGCGCGCATTACCGCTGCTTGGAGCCGACCCATTTTTTGTTCTGAACAGTGATAGTTTTTGGCTTGATGGTGGGAACATATTAGCGCTTGATCGTTTGCGCGCGAACTGGCGTGATGCTGAAATGGATTGTCTGCTTTTGCTCTGTGATCCCGTCCACACGACGGGTTATGATGGTAACGGTGATTTTGTATTGGGCACAGATGGTAGGCTCTCACGCGCGCCGGAAAGTAAGTCTGCCAAACTTGCCTACATCGGCGGTTACTTGGTGCATCCCCGCCTGTTTGCCAATGCTCCTGAAGGTAAATTCTCAATGAACCTGCTGTGGAATGTAAGTATTGCGAAAGGGCGTTTATTTGGCTTAGCCCATACTGGGCACTGGCTACACGTGGGAACCCCAGAAGCCATCGGGCAAGCCGAAACTTATTTGGCCAGCCTTTAGATGATACGCGAAGAAAAACTTCGCATTGCAACACTATCGCCAGATGTTGATTTTTTACGCGAACTCGCAAAACTGGTTTTGCGCGGGTATCCTTTAGAAGCATCTGGCGCACAGCACCTTCATACGTGGACGATACTGGTACCCACGCGCCGATCTGCACGACGCTTGCAAAGTTTACTCTTTGAAGAGAGTGGATCAAAAGCGCTGCTTCTGCCCCGCATTCAGCCGATTGGTGATTTGGATGAAGATCTGATGGTCGCAAGCGGCAATCACGTGGAATTGCCAGATGCCTTGTCACCAACTGCAAGGCTCTTTGCGTTGATCGGGTTTATTGCCGATTGGGCAGCACAAAACCCACACTCGCAATTGGCTGCAGATTTGCAGCGCAGCGCCACTCAAGCCCAAGCGCTGGCCGTAAGCTTGGGGCAATTACTCGACCACGTCGAAGAAGAGGGCTTGGTGTTAGAAAGCCTCGTCGCCCTCTATAATATTGATCTAGCCTTCCACCGCGAGGCAGTTTTAGGACTGCTCGATGTTTTGCGGGTCAAGCTGCCCACACTATTACATGACCGAGGATTGGTTGATGCGCGGGTTCGGCGCAATCACCTCATTCGTTTGGAAGCTCAGCGTATTGCAAATGGACAATTGGCGGGGCCGATTATTGCGGCGGGGTCCACCGGCACAATTTCCGCCACCAGAGAATTACTTAAAGCGATTGCGGGGCATCCCCAAGGATCAGTCATCTTACCCGGCCTCGACCTTGCTATGGATGAAGATGATTGGAATGCCGTGGATGGACAGCATCCACAATATGCCATGAAACGCTTGCTCAGCAGTTTTGCAATTGGTCGCGATCAGGTGGTTGATTTACAAACCAAAAAAACCGCACGCAATTGGTTGCTGCGCGAGGTTATGCGAACATCCGAAACCACTGACCAATGGCAAATGAAATTACATGGTCAGGCGGACGTGGGCGGTGAGGCGATGCAAGGCGTCACCATGATTGCTGCCGCTGATCGCCAGACTGAAGCCAAATCAATTGCGTTGATCTTGCGCGAAGCACTTGAAACGCCGGGTCAAACCGCAGCGCTGATTACACCAGATCGGGAACTCGCGCGCCGCGTTAAGGGCGAACTGGCACGCTGGGAAATAGCAATCGATGACACAGCTGGCGAGCCTCTTATTCGCTTTGGTGCCGCTAGTCTGTTGCTGTTAATTATTCGCGTGGTGCAAGATCAATTTAGCCCAGCAAGCTTGGTCAGTTTATTTTCTCACACTGATTGTCGGTTTGAATTTTCACGCGTTGATTTTAAACGGATCGCTGAAAATTTTGAAATTGGTATTTTGCGTCAGCAAAGTGTTGGAGCTGGATTGGATGGCCTCGCCCAGACTTTTCAGCGCATTTCGGCAGCGCGAAAGCTAAACCACCGCTTACCGCTTTTAGCTGGTCGTTTGCCGCCAGAAGCGTGGGACGAGATTGAACACTTGATTGGCAGTCTCCGCACAATCTTACAACCGCTGACGAAGCCAATTGACGAAAGCCTTGACGTTCATCTCAGTGCGCTGCGAGCGACCTTAAATAGTCTTGCCCCGAGTTTAGATTGGGACAGTCCTGAACATCAACAGTTGAGCGACGTTCTCGACCAACTTCAGACCGAAAGTGAATTCTTCCCCATTGGAGATTTTGCCAAAACAGCGGAGGTCATTTTTTATTGCTTGCGCGCGGAACTGTTCCGTACACAGAGCGATGGTCACCCGCGCTTGAGCATTATGGGTTTGCTGGAAGCGCGGTTGATGCGGCCAGATGTTGTGGTTTTAGGTGGCCTCAATGAGGGGCGCTGGCCCGCCCAACCCGACCCCGGCCCATGGCTCAATCGTCCAATGCGTGATCTTTTAGGACTACAACAGCCCGAACGCGAGATTGGTCAAACCGCCCATGACTTTGTTCAAGCGGCAGGAAACCACAAAGTATATTTGACGTGGTCCGCGCGCATTGACCATGCACCAGCCTTACCATCGCGGTGGATCTTGCGCCTTGGCACCATCTTGCGTTCATTGGGAAGACCGTTGGAAAAACAGCACGACACCTATTGGTCTGACCTCGCAATGCGATTGGATGTCCCGGAGCATGTAAAGCCACATGCGCGCCCATTGCCAACGCCAGCTGTAAATTTTCGACCAACGCATTTCAGCGTAACAGAAATTGAAAAACTCACCCGCGACCCATACGCAATTTATGCAAAAAAAATATTGGGACTGGAAGCTGTTGGTGGATTAGGCGAAGAACCCGATGCAGCCTTGCGCGGACAATTGTTCCATGCGGCCATCGGCCTGTGGAATGAACGCCGCCCCTATTTGAGCGAGATCGAAGCAAAGCAAGCGCTGATGACTTGCGGGGAGAATGTTTTTGCACCCTTCCGCAATGATTTGGAAATCATGCAATTTTGGTGGCCGCGATTTTTGCGGGTGGTCGAATGGCTGAGCCAACAGGAAGCTGAATTCAATGGCACAGTGGAACATAGCTTTAGCGAAATCAAAGGGCTGCTAAAATTTGACGTCGCAGGTGTTGACCATACATTATCAGCGCGGGCGGACCGGCTCGATATTCTGCAAGATGGCACATTGCGCGTACTCGATTATAAAACTGGGGCGATTCCATCAATCAAACAGGTCAAGCTTGGTTTCTCGCCGCAATTAACTTTGCAGGCGGCAATGGCAGCAAATGGCGCTTTTGAAAATGTGCCGCCAATTTCGACATCAGAGTTGCGCTACGTTCATATTAGCGGCGGAAATCCACCGGGAAAAATCGCAAATATGCGCGATGTTCCGAAAGATGGTTTTGCCGTGATGGCAAAGTCACTTGAGCATTTGTCGGGGCTTAAAACCCTGCTTGGTCACTATCAACTGCCAACCGTAAGTTATGTTCCACGGCTTGCCGTTGAAAAAGAAGATGATGAAACCGATTTTGATCATCTGTCACGTTATCTGGAGTGGTCATTGGTGGGCCCAACATGAGTGGTCCGAAATTCAGACCAACGCCCGAACAGAAAACCGCATCGGACCCGGCGCGCTCGGTTTGGGTGGGGGCTAATGCGGGAGCCGGAAAAACCCATGTCTTAGTGGAACGTATCATAAGACTGATGTTGGATGGTGCTAAACCGTCAGCAATCCTGTGCCTTACCTTTACCAAAGCGGCGGCGGCTGAAATGGCCGACCGCCTCTACCTTCGCTTAGGTGCGTGGATCGGACTTGATGATGAAGCACTCGTCAGTGAGCTTACTAATCTTGGTTTACACAAGCCTGAACAAGCCACTCTGCAACAAGCGCGGCGATTGTTCACCACGGCTTTGGAAACCCCGGGCGGTCTTAAAATTCAAACCATTCATGCCTTCTGCGAGCGGCTGCTCCAGCTCTTTCCGGTAGAAGCTGATATTGCACCGGGCTTTAAGGTTATGGAGGAACGCCAAACGGCTGACCTTTTAAGCCGCGCTGAAGAAGTGGTTCTCAGGGGTGCTGAGCGCGGGCAAGATCACGATCTGTCAGAGGCCCTACGCACGGTTACACGCTTTAGCAACGCCAAGGACTTCCAAGTTCTCTTGCGAAAAATACTATCATCGACACAAGGCCTAGGTGATCATTTGGCCAATCCTGAAATTATGGCAGCCATGAATGTTGTTCTGCATCATGCCTTCAAATTAGACATCAACCAAGAAATCATCAGCATACGGAATGATGTTGCGAGGTTCGATCGCTCTGCGCTCCAAAACGCGGTTAATGAACTAGCCAAAAACGACTTGGAAAACGCACAGGCTGCACGGGCAACTTTTATCAATGTCTTGAACATGAAATCAACCGACCAGATCTTTGAGTGTTTCCGGGATTTTGCGCTGACCGTTGAAAACAAGCCGCGGAAGAGTATTCTCTCGAAAGGTGTGATCAAGCAACTGCCCGAAGTCGGTGCTTGGGTTGTGCAAGAGCATCAACGTTTGGTTGATCTATTTGTCCTGCATGACCTGAAGCTCCGCATTAAAGCGACCATTGATTTGGTGCATATTGCGCACCACATTCATCAGCATTTTGAAGCCGCAAAGCGTCGCGGTGGATATTATGATTTTGATGACTTGATCGGGAAAACTGTAAACCTTTTGACTGGCACGCATCAAGCGGCGTGGATCCTTTATAAACTTGATGCCGGTTTACAACATATTCTCATTGATGAAGCGCAAGACACCAGCCCATTGCAGTGGAAAATCATTGATGCCCTTGCCGCGGAGTTTTTTGCTGGCGCTGGTCAGCCACAAAACACCAATCGCACATTATTTGTGGTGGGAGACCGCAAGCAATCAATCTACCGTTTTCAAGGCGCTGACGTTGCCTCTTTTGGTTTGGCGCGTACAAAGTTTGAATCACAAACCGCTGCCGCTTCTCGCCCCTTAACCAATGTCAATCTGACGATTTCTTACCGCACAGCGCAAAATGTTTTGAATGTCATTGATCATGTTTTCGCCACCGGCCGGCCAGCGCGGCACGGGCTTGATGACATTGGTGTCCCTCTAGATTTTGATCACATCTCAGAACGGAAGGCGGCATTGGGCGTATTCCAGTTGTGGCCGTTAGTCGAGCCTGAGGCCGAAGTCGAAGTTGAGCCTTGGCAGGCTCCAGTTGATCGTGAGTCTTTACATTCAACACGGCGGCGATTGGCCAAAAAAATTGCTGCAACTATTAAATTATGGTTGGGCCAGCGCATTCTGGTCGCTGAAAATCGTGTCGTTCAACCCAGTGATATTCTCATCCTATTGCAAACCCGCAGTAACCTATTTCGTAATTTGGTGGCGGAGCTTCGCCTCGCGGGCGTGCCGGTTGCAGGCGCTGATCGGTTAAAACTTTTAGAAAGTCTCGCGGTACAAGATCTTTTGGCCTTGACCCAATTTTGCCTGTTACCGCGTGATGATTATAGTTTGGCCTGCGTGCTCAAAAGCCCGCTGATGCCAATACCAATCACTGAAATCCAATTGCAAGAATTAGCTATCGGGCGCGGGCAAGAAACTCTTTGGCAACGACTGCAAGTGAGCAATGATGCTTCACTTCAGGTCAACGCTGCTTGGCTCAACACAGTTTTTCAGCGGGCAAAAACTGCAAGGCCATTTGATTTCTTTAATTTTGTTTTGCAGGCACGGCGAAAGGCGATGGTTGGCCGCTTGGGTGCAGAAGCGCTTGATGCCAGTTCCGCATTATTGGACTTAACACTGATCTACGAGCAAGATCGGGACGCATCCCTTGCTGGATTTTTGCATTGGTTTCAAGCCACCGAAACTGAGATCAAACGTGAAATGGACAAGAGCGCTGGCGAGGTACGGATTATGACCGTTCATGGCGCAAAGGGCTTGGAGGCCAATATTGTATTCCTTGCCGATGCCGTTGATATTCCCAGCAATAATCGCGGTGGCCAAATCCTGCGCGCGCCTTTCGATCAAACTTCGCTGCCAACGCTCCTGTGGTCATTACCCGGCATGGCAGAAGCGCCAGAAGTTGAAGCGTGGAAAGATGTCGAGAAAGACAAAGCGTTGCAGGAGCGCCACCGCCTCCTCTACGTTGCCATGACCAGAGCCCGCGACGAACTTTACATTTGTGGCGCGCGCGGGAAGAATAGCCCAAGTACTGAGAGTTGGTATCATGTGATCAGTTCTGCCTTGGATATTCCAAACCCTCGCCTAACTTTGCATAGCATGAGGGAAGACTTGGGCGAGGGGCAAGTCTTGCATTTGGGGCCAGATATGGTCTGGGGAAAATTTGAGCAAACTGACCTGATCCAACTTCCGCATCTACCGAATTGGGCGTTGCGGGTTGTTGAAAAAGAGGGACCAGATTTTGCAATTAGAAATTCACCAGTAGTCGTCAACCAAGAAATGCAATGGGGCATTGTTTTGCATCGGTTGATGGAAGACTTGCTCAAGTTAGCTTTCGAAAAACAAGAAAACTTTGCGAGCCGAAAATGTGCGAAAGCGGGCATGCCCCGCGAACGCGGTCAGGATTTAGTGGCACTCATTAACCGCCCGGATTTAAAGCCATATTTCGTTGAAAATGGCCAATCCGAAGTGGCGTTTACGGCGACTTCTGGGGCTGGACAGACCATCCAGGGCCGCATTGATAGGCTTATCATATCTGAGAACAAGGTTGTGATTTTAGACTATAAATCTGATCGCCAGCGGCCTTCATTCCTCACGCATGAACACAATTATGCAAAGCAATTGGCGGTTTATCAGAGCGCTTTACAATTGGCTTACCCCGGTTTTCACGTAACTTGTGCGATTCTTTGGTTATTCCATGCTGAATTGGAATGGCTCGATGACGAAATCTTGCGTGCGGCGATCCCCAATTCTGCTTGACCCCCGGCCTCGCAATACTTACTTCTAAACTACTTAATCACCGAATCTGGAGAACCCCTTCCCATGTCCACACATAAAGTTACTGACAGCTCATTCGCAGTCGATGTTTTGCAATCCACAACCCCTGTCGTTGTTGATTTCTGGGCGGAATGGTGCGGGCCGTGCAAAATGATTGGCCCGAGCTTGGAAGAAATTGCCGCGAGCCTTGGCCCTAAGGTAAAGATTGTTAAGGTCAATATTGACGAAAACCCCAACACACCCTCGAAATACGGCGTGCGTGGCATTCCAACTCTCATGGTGTTTAAAGGTGGCGAATTGACCTCAACCAAAGTTGGCGCATTGCCAAAAAACCAACTGCAAACATGGATTGAACAATCAATCTAAACAAAGCTTTGCGGTTAGCGGCGGGCAACGCCGCTGACCCCAGACATTTCTTCGCCGCTATCAAGCGCCAAAACATGGCCTGCGAGATAGAGTGAACCACAAATTAAAATCCGTGGCGGCGGCAATATCGTGGCACTTTGGGCCAGTGCTGCTTCGAGACTGTGAGCAGTCTCTGCTGAAAGACCAACACTGCGGGCAGCTTTAGCTAAATCATCTGGCGAAACAGTGTTGATCTCGTCTGGAATAGCAATAGCGATCACCCGGTGCGCTAGGCCTGCAAAGGCTTCGATAAAGCTCTTCACGTCTTTTGTGTTCAGCATGCCCCAGATTAAAATCAATGGCTTTGAATGCTTGTCATTGAGCTCAGAAAATGTGCGGGCTAAGACTTTGCCAGCCGAAGGATTATGGCCGCCATCAAGCCATACTTCGGCTTCCGCGCCAACAAGGTTTTTAATGTTTCCGCTGTTCAAGCGCTGCATGCGTGCGGGCCAAGTGACCGACTTTAATCCACTGGCAATTGCTGCTTCCGAAATCCGGGGGTCACCCAGTGCACGAATTGTGGCAATCGCATTTCCGGCATTATCAATTTGATGAACCCCGCGCAAATGCGGCAAGGGTAAATCGAGGAGGCCTTGCTCATCTTGAAAGACCAAACGACCTTCTTGCTCAAAACAGTGCCAATCTTGATGGGCGATTTGGGGCATTATGCGCAAGCGGCGGGCGGCCTGTTCCAAAGCGTTTGTTGCTTCGTCCACTTGGGCGCCGATCACGCAAGGTGAGCCTCGCTTCATAACGCCGGCTTTTTCTCCGGCAATTGCAGTAAGTGTATCGCCGAGGAATTGTTGATGATCATAGTCGATCATGGTGATGGTGGTAACGGCAGGATGATCAATAATGTTGGTTGCATCCAATCGGCCACCAAGGCCCACTTCCAAAATCACATAGTCGGCAGACGTTCTGGCAAAAGCGAGAAAAGCAGCAGCAGTGGTGATTTCAAAAAAAGTAATAGGATCGGCACCATTGGCGGCTTCGCATTCTTCTAACAATGCGGAGAGCGCTTCGTCAGTAATCAGGTTTCCTGCAACGCGAATACGTTCATGAAATTTGACGAGATGAGGCGAGGTATAGCAATGCACACGAAGCCCAGCAGCTTCCATCATATGGCGGACCATTGCAACGGTTGAACCCTTGCCATTGGTTCCAGCCACATGAATGACCGGCGGCAAAGATTTATGCGGGTTCCCCAAAAGCCCCATAAGTCGGATCATGCGATCAAGCCCAAGATCAATAATCTTGGGATGAAGGCTAAGCAGCCGCGTTAAAATAGCATCACTGCGGGCCATTTGTTATTCCGCCGACACCACAACAAGATTAGTCCCGCTTTGCAAAACTGAACTCGGCACTTTCAACAATTGCCGAGCAATGCGGCTTACGGTTTCTTTTAACTTATGGCGGTGAACCACGATATCCACCATGCCATGCTCCATGAGATATTCAGAGCGTTGGAATTCGGGCGGCAGTTTTTCGCGAATGGTTTGTTCAATAACCCGTGCA
>JAYUOP010000054.1:0-12331 GCA_043760745.1 Hyphomicrobiales bacterium | reverse complement strand
TCGACAGTTTCGGTTTCAGCACGGGCCAATTCTGCGTCTAAGCGCGATGCGTTAGAGATATCGGTGATCAGGCGATCAAGTCGTTTTACATCATCTTTAACAATTTCGATAAGCCGCCCACGTTGCTCATCAGTCTTCACAATACCAAGCGTTTCTACGGCACTGCGGAGAGATGTGAGAGGGTTTTTCAATTCATGGCTGACATCGGCGGCAAAGGCTTCAATGGCGTCGATACGATTGTAAAGCGCGTTGGTCATCTCGCGGATAGCGCCTGAGAGATGACCAATTTCGTCTTGGCGGTTGGTAAAGTCTGGAATTTCGACACGCTTATTGATGCCATGCTGCACGCGCTCGGCTGCAGCCGATAGTTTACGGATCGGATTAGCAATCGTACCTGCCAAAAGAATAGAAAGGAGAATAGCGACCAGAGCCACAAAACCAAAAGTGAGCAATACCACACGGCGTTCGGCGCGTAAGACTTGGTCGATATCACCCCCGCGCGTCGACAGAACTAGCGCACCCAAAACGGCCCTGAACCGTTGAATTGGAACTGAAACCAAAACAATGATTTCACGATTATCATCAAGACGGACAACGCTCACCGATGCACCATTTAAGGCTGCGGATACTTCAGGGAAATCGCGGCCATTATCCAGACTATATTCACTTTGCAGGGGATAATTGTAAGCGAAAAACCAGTCGAATATTTGATTTAACCAGCTAACTTTGCGGGCGTTAGCAGCGTTGGGCAGGTCGTTTTGTTGAATATCGCCGCCGCCTTGCAGAAACCGACTATCCACAACGAGATTGCCACCGGGGTCAATGATGCGAGCGCGGATCGTTGTGTTGGCAAGAAGTTGCCGTAAAACCGGGCCTGCGGTTTCAGGATCGACAGGAAAGTCGAGACCATTTAGTTGATCAGCATCAGGAGCAGAGTCATCCAATGAGTCGGCCAATGCATCAGGGTTGATCACAATAGAGCTCGTATCCGTCGTCGCGGAGCCCGCTATGGCCGCAGCAATAATTTGTGCTTGTGTCGTTAAACTTTGTACACGCGCATCAATCAGCCCTTGGCGGAACTGATTGAAGTATAGAATCCCAATCACGAGCACGATCAGTCCCAACAGATTGAGCAACACAATGCGGCTGGTAAGACTGCCCGGGGTTAACCAGCGCCAAACACTCTTGGCCGGATGCGCAATAGCCTCCGGTACTTCATGCTCAAGATGTTCATCACCGTCGTGACGATCAGGGCTATCAGCTGGTTTGATCTGGTCAGACATGAGCGATCATTCGGTCTTGAATAGGCGCTAATTATTGCTCTTTGAAACGATAGCCAACGCCATAAAGCGTCTCAATGCCATCAAAGGCTTCATCGACTTGGTTGAATTTTTTACGCAAGCGCTTGATGTGGCTGTCGATGGTACGGTCATCTACATAGACCTGATCATCATAGGCTGCATCCATTAAAGCATCGCGGCTTTTCACAATGCCTGGGCGTTGTGCTAAAGATTGCAAAATGAGAAACTCCGTGACTGTAAGTGTGACTTGCTTGCCTTCCCAAGTGCAAGAATGGCGATCAGGATCCATCGCAAGTTTACCGCGCTCAATAACTTTGGCGGCATCTTGAGGAGAAATTGTGCCGTCTCTTGCACCAGCGCGGCGCAATACTGCTTTAACGCGCTCGACCAACAAACGTTGGGAAAATGGTTTTTTGATAAAGTCGTCAGCACCCATTTTGAGGCCAAAGAGTTCATCGATTTCATCGTCTTTGGAGGTTAAGAAAATAACCGGCAGATCGGTTTTTTGACGAATACGGCGCAAGAGTTCCATGCCATCCATACGGGGCATTTTAATATCAAAAATTGCCATATCGGGCGGATTGTCTTGCAGACCTTGCAAAGCAGCAGCACCATCATTGTATTTTTGAACCGCATAGCCCTCAGCTTCAAGGGCCATTCCGACGGACGTTAAAATATTGCGGTCATCATCGACCAGAGCGACGGTTGGCATTTTCTTATTCATCCTTTTGTTCCTTGAACTTGCGGTCTAGGTATGAAACTAGAACAAATTGTGGCAGAGTTCCAGAGCCGCTTTCACAAGGACTATTTTGATGACATCTCAACCTATTGCATCGCTGCACGAACATATGCGGCGTTGTCGGACGGCAAGTTTGGGGACGCTTACAGCTGGAGATGGCACGCCTTATGTCTCATTAGTAAATTTTACAATTGGAGCTTCAGGGCATCCGCTCTTGTTACTGTCGGGTTTGGCGTGGCATAGCAAAAATCTTTTGGAAGATCACCGAGGGAGTTTGCTTCTGGCAGAAATGCCAAGTGAGGGAGACGCTTTGGTTGGGCAACGCATGACCTTGATAGGCCAATTTGAAAAATCAGATGACCAGCGTAACCGTGAACTTTATTTATCAAAGCACCCAGCGGCAGAAACTTACATTGATTTTGTGGATTTTAGATTTTGGCAAATGATGCCAAAACAAGTCCACGTCGTGGCCGGATTTGGTCATATTAAGACTTATGATGCGGAAGACGTGTTTCCATTGATGTCTTGATCAATAGTAAGATCAGCGGGAAGACTATCAGTAAGTACGGTTTTAATGTTTAGGAGATCGTTTGAAGCTATCCAGTTCTTGGCATAGCTTAAATCGAAACCGTGATCTAACCAGCGCTTTATAAGCCGCTGTTCTAATTCATTAACTGACGTTTTTATAAAAATAGAATAATCGAATTTTCTTTTAAGATCACACCAGAATTCATGGTTAAGAAGAAGATAATTTCCTTCAACTAATACGAACTTTGTTGTGCCGTCGATAATGTCGGCGCATGCTCGCGTAAGTTCGAGAGTGCGGTCGAAGACCCCAATGGCAATATCAGACTCTCCCACTTTGATCCGATTAATGAGATTGGCAAAGCCGTTGACATCAAAAGTATGGGGAGCGCCTTTACGGGCTCTATGACCGCGGGCGTTCAGAATGGCGTCGTCATAATGGAAGCCATCCATGGGCACAGCGATTGCGGTTTCACCGGCTATTTTGAGTTGAGCGCAAAGATCGGCAGCGATTGTTGATTTGCCTGACGCAGGCGGCCCGGCAATAGCAACCATAAAGCGTCTTGAGTTGCCCGCTTGCGCGATCAGACGACGGGCAAGCTCTGACGTTTCCAAGATTTGTTAACCCATTAGCTCCGGCGGTGGAGATTTAGCACCGGTCATAAGCGCCACAGCATCCGACATCGAAAAATCTTTTGGATTAATGGTGCACAAGCGTTTGCCCAAACGGTGAATATGGATGCGGTCTGCCACTTCAAAGACATGCGGCATGTTGTGAGAAATCAAAACGATGGGAAGGCCACGCTTCTTCACGTCTTGGATCAGCTCTAAAACGCGGCGCGATTCTTTCACGCCGAGGGCTGCTGTCGGCTCATCTAAAATCACAATCTTTGAACCAAAAGCGGCAGCGCGGGCCACAGCCACACCTTGGCGTTGGCCACCTGAAAGCGTTTCCACGGGTTGGGAAATGTTTTGAATGGTCATCAAACCCAATTCCGAGAGTTTTTCGCGCGCGAATTTTTCCATAGCTTTGCGGTCGAGCATCCGGAACCAATCGCCTAAAATGCCGGAACTTCGAATTTCACGGCCCATGAACATATTGTCGGAAATCGAAAGGGCGGGAGAAAGCGCTAGATTTTGATACACGGTTTCTATGCCGGCGTTGCGGGCATCCAGTGGTGACTTAAAATGGAGCGTCTGACCGCCCATTTTGATCTCGCCTTCATCCGGAGTGACGGCTCCGCAGATGGCTTTGATGAGGGTCGATTTGCCAGCGCCATTATCGCCAATGACGGCAAGGATTTCATTCGGGTAGAGATCGAAGTCAGCGTGATCGAGAGCGGTTACTCGGCCATAGCGCTTGACCAATCCGCGGGTGGTTAAAAGCGCTACTTCTTTCACGACTGATGCTGCAATTATTGGCGTCACAACGAATGTGCTGCGCGCTGCTGGTTTTTTCGCTGCGGTTTTCTTGGCGGGGGCTTTTTTTACTGACTTTACCATGATTATGCTGAAGCCTTTCTGATCCATTGGTCGATTGCAACGGCAGTAATAATCAATATGCCAACAGTGAAATCCTGCCACAGCACATCGACACCAGAGAGCGAGAGGCCGTTTCGGAACACGCCTACGATGAGCGCCCCAAGCACAGAGCCCACAATAGAGCCACGCCCACCAAATAGGGATGTGCCACCGATCACCACAGCGGTGATGCTATCAAGGTTTGCGGTTTCGCCAGCAAGCGGGGTCACCGTTCCACCCACGCGGCCAATCAGAACGAAAGCACCAAAGGCGCAGATAATACCAGCGACCGTATAGACCGAGCGCAAAATTTTATCGGTTTGAACGCCAGCCAGAAGGGCAGAATTTTCATCATCGCCAACGGCATAAACATGGCGGCCCCAGGCGGTGCGGTTGAGGAGATACCACATCAGAATAGCGAGCAAAATAAAAGCAACCCCGCCGATCTTTAGTTTGGTGCCGACAAAGAAATTTGCTTTATCAACGACGTTGATCACGTCCCAGCCCAAGGCAATCAAGTTAGGCGCAATTTTTTCAGTATCGGTAGCCCTGATAGATTCGGAAGCCGAATACCAAATCTTCAAGGCAGAGTAGATATACAATGTACCAAGCGTCACAATGAATGGAGGCAGCTTTAATCGCGTGATGAAGAGGCCGTTGAGATAACCCATAGCGGCACCAGCAAATCCACCAGAAAGAATAGCGAGTGGAACGGGAACACCGGAATGAACGGCGAGCTTTCCCATAACAATAGATGACAGAACCATTATCGCGCCAACGGACAAATCAATACCTGCGGTCAGAATAATAATAGTTTGGGCAATGGCAATAATGCCAATGACGGTCACTTGTTGGAAAACTGTAGAAAGGTTCCCTGCAGTAAAGAACCGACCATTGGAGGTAAAGCCAAAAATGAAAATACTGAGCAGCAGGACGAAGACAGGAATAGCTGTATTATAGTTTTGTAGAAAGTTACGAAGACTTTGCAAAAAACTTGCTGCTTGGCCTTCAAATGAGGCCACTTTTATATCCGCTTTATCAAGCGTGGCTTCAAAATCGGAAATTACTTTTGTTGGTTCACTCATTGCGCCGTCCCCATCGAAAATTACAGGCGATGTTTTCCCGCCCTTTACTTGTGATAAAGGGCGACTGTATCAGTCGCCCTTTACTTTTCAACTCAAAAAATTAGTGCAAGGGATATTAGCCCCAGCAGATTTTCATGCCTTCAGCAGAAGTGATCGATGGAACGCCTTCAGCTGGCTTGTCGGTGATCAATTGAACGCCGGTGTTGAAGTAGTTCAAGCCTTCGGAGTTTGCTGGTTTGGTGCCATCTTTCGCGAAGGCTGCAACAGCTTCAACGCCCTTTGATGCCATCAACAATGGGAACTGCATGGAAGTTGCGCCGATGATGCCATCGGTTACAGACTTCACACCTGGGCAGCCACCGTCAACTGAAACGATGAGAGCTTGAGCTTCCTTGCCGGCTGCTTTCATGCCTTGGAAAGCGCCTTCAGCAGCTGGCTCGTTGATGGTGTAGATCACGTTCATGTCTGGGTTCTTGGCGAGCAAGTTTTCAACAGACTTCAAGCCGCCTTCTGGGTTTGCACCTGAAGATTCATGACCGATCACGCGTGGATCAGTTTCTGAACCCATAACCTTGAGATCAGGAACAGCAATGCCGAAGCCGGTCAAGAATCCGGTGTCGCGAGCAACGTCAACCGAGATGTTATCTTTGTTGATGTCGAGCATGCCGATCTTAGCAGTTGCTGCTGCATCTGCGCCCATGGTTGCGAGTGCCCACTTGCCGATGAGCAAGCCTGCTTCGAAGTTGTCGGTGGCGAATGTTGTGTCAGCAGCTTCTGCATCACCAATTGGTGTGTCAAGAGCGATAACCAGCAAGCCAGCGGCGCGAGCGGCTTTGAGAGCAGGAATAACTGAATCGTTCGATGCGGTGATCAAAATGCCCTTGTGGCCAGCGGCTACGCAGTTTTCAATAGCTTCAATTTGTGGACCGGCATCGCCGTCTACTTTGCCAGCTGATGCTGCGAACTCAACGCCAAGTTCCTTAGCTTTGGCTTCAGCGCCTTCCTTCATTTTTACGAAGAATGGGTTGGTGTTGTTCTTGGTGATCAGGCAAACGCCGCCAGCTGCTTGTGCGGCTGAGGCAAGGCTGATCAATGCTGCGCCAACGAGGGTGGCTTTCAAAAATGACTTCACTTGTGTTTCTCCCATGGAATTTGCTTCCATAATCAGAAGCAAACAATTCGACTTGTGATTTCAAACTAAGAAGGCGTTAAAGTCTTCCTTGTTCGTGGTGCTATACTGCGCAAAAATTTGAACATGAGTCAATAACTAATTGTACTTGATTTATTCGGTTTATGGGGCAAAGTTGGTGTCTTCATGAGCTTTTTCGGCAAAGATCATGAAAAAGGTAAAGTCGTTCATATGTCAAATGAAGTTGAAAGTCTGGAATTTGCCCACATTGGTGGCGCAAAGGGGTCAAACCAAACTAGCTTGCGCGCTTATAATGAGCGCTTAGTCCTTTCCCTCGTGCGGCGCTTTGGCAGTTTAGCGAAAGCAGACATAGCACGCTCTACAGGACTTTCGGCCCAAACAGTTTCCGTTATCATGCGCGGATTGGAAAGCGATGGCTTGTTGCTGCGTGGCCTTCCGAGCAAAGGCAAGGTCGGTCAACCATCAATTCCAATGTCGCTTAATCCGCGCGGCGCTTATTTCATCGGTTTAAAAGTTGGAAGGCGAACGGCGGATCTTTTTTTGATCGACTTTCTGGGCAATATTCTCCTTCGGTTCCATCGGGCTTATGAATTTGCCGCACCGGACGAAGTTTTGGAATTCACAAAATCTGGCACTGACCGGATTATTGAATTTTTATCACCAGAAGAACATCAAAGGGTGTGCGGGATTGGTGTGGCCACACCTTTTGAAATGTGGAACTGGGCCGACGAATTAGGCCTGCCCCAAATCGACTTGGACGCGTGGCGCTCTTTTGATTTGACTGCTGAAATTGCAAAAATCGTCCCCTACCCCGTGTTTATCCAGAATGATGCCACAAGCGCTTGCGGCGCTGAATTAGTTTTTGGCAAAGGAACTAAGTATACCGACTTTGCTTATTTCTATATTGGCTCATTTGTTGGTGGCGGGGTTGTCCTTAATGGAAACTTGTATCCCGGTCGAACCGGTTATGCAGGTGCTATGGGTCCAATGCCGGTTCCTGCAGATGATGGCACCGAGCAACTGATCCGGCATGCCTCGCTTTATGTGCTTGAGAAAATGATGGCGGCGGCCGGTAAGGATCCGCTCATGCTGACGCGTCAAGCCGAAAGTTGGGATAATATGGGCAAAATACTGGATGACTGGATTGATTTGACAGCGGGTAGCTTGGCCCATGCGGCTTTGGCTGCGGTTTCCGTTCTTGATTTTGAGGCTGTCATTATTGATGGTTCTTTTCCACCAGATGTTCGGCGAAAGCTGGTGAAAAAAACTGTCGAACACTTTGCTAAGCTGGATTCACGCGGCATCGCACCACTTGCCATCGTTGAAGGCGCCTTAGGTGGTGATGCCAGAGCATTAGGTGCCGCTAGTCTGCCGCTAGTGGCACGCTACCTTCTCGATCTCAACGCTGTTTATAAGGAAGCAATCTAAATGCTCAAAGGAATAGACCCCTTGCTCGGTCCTGAACTCTTAATGATTTTACGCAGTATGGGTCACGGTGATGAAATAGCCATTGTGGACGGTAATTACCCTGCAGATACGGATGCCACGCGGCTCGTACGGATGGATGGCCATTCGGCAACCGCCCTGCTTTCGGCCATACTTTCGGTCATGCCATTGGACGAGTTTGTTGATGAAGCAGTGTTCCGCCCGGCGGCCTACGCTGACGTCACACGGAATGAGCCAATTTTTGGCGAATTTGCGGCCATCGTTGCGCAATTTGAACCAAAGCAGAAGATTACCGCTTTGGTCGGAGCAGATTTCTATAATCGTGTGAAAAACTGTTATGCCATTGTCGCGTCTGGTGAACGCCGACTTTATGGTAACATCGTTCTCAAAAAAGGTGTCGTTCACCCTTCTTGACTTGGGGCTTGCCCTAATGCCCTTGAGGCGGTTATCCCTTGCTTCATGATATTGCTTTGCCTTGATACTACAATGGCCCGCTGTTCGGCGGCTGCATATGATATTTCTACAGGAGTCATCCTGTCAGAAGCAGCTATAGATATGGAGCGCGGCCATGCTGAGGTTTTGCCGCCCATGGTGGCGCAAGTTTTAACTGATGAAGGGATCGCGATGAGCCAAGTGGCGCGGGTTGCCGTGACCACTGGTCCAGGCACCTTCACTGGGCAACGTATTGGACTGAGCTTTGCGAAAGGGCTGGCTGTGGCACTTAATGTTCCGCTAGTCGGAATTGATAGTCTTTCAGCAATTGCCAAAGGCTGTGGCGAGACTTCACTTCCTATTGCGGTGGTGATCGACGCAAGATTGGGACAGTTTTATTTTTCACTATTTAATAAAAATGGAAATATAGAAATATCGCCGTGTTTAGAAGGGTTAACGAGGGTTCTTGCGCTGTTACCTGAGGGGGAACTGCTTATTTTGGGATCGGGCGCTGACGTAATACGAAAGGCATCTGGTCGATCAAATATTATACTACGACCGGATATGGACCTGCCAAAAGCGGCAAGATTTGCCAGCTATGCCGCAGCACTGACTTTCGGAGATGGCGCAAAGATATTACCTTTGTACCTAAAGTCTGCCGACGCAAAACCGCAGGTGCAAAGCTTACGACCAGCAATGAATGCTACCCTACGACCGGCTGAAAACCATGACCTTGCTACCATGGCAAGCATTCATAGTGCTGGTTTTGAAGCGGGTTGGTCAGCTGTAGATTTACAGGCCCTCCTGGAAACACCGGGCAGTATGGCCATTGTTGCTGTTGTAGACGCCGAGGTTGTTGGTTTTGCTTTGGCGCGGATGGCCGCTGATGAAGCGGAGATATTGACGATCTGCACTGATCCTTCTTGGCAGAGGCGCAAGATTGGCGATAAATTACTGGCCACACTTGTCAAAGACTTGCGCGCACTTGGTATAACCACATTATTCTTAGAAGTCGCCGCGGATAATACCAGTGCAATTGGCCTTTACCACAGCCATGGATTTCTTAATGTTGGCGCAAGGAAGTCCTATTATGCCCGTCGGGATGGGTCAAAGGTTGATGCTCTGGTTCTAAGGCTTGCGGTGGCTAATGGGTAGTTTCCGCGCTTTGGTGCGCTTAACAGGTTTTGCATTACTCACTTTGCCGCTTATGCCTCTGCAGCAAATCTTTGTATGGCTATGGCCAAGTATGGCGCGCTGGTTTCCACATTACTATCATCGTTTGGTGTGTCGCATTCTTGGCATTCGAATCAAACGGATTGGAAAGTTTCCAGTGGTAGGCCCTGCCCTGTTGATTGCCAATCACGTTTCATGGATTGATATCGTAGCCTTTAGCGCAGTTGCACCCGTCTCATTCATTGCAAAACGAGATGTGAATGGCTGGCCGTTTTTTGGCCAATTGGCACGGCTACAGCGGACCGTGTTTGTCGACCGGGAAAAGCGTAGTGCTACCGGTGACAGTCGCAATGACATGCAGCGGCGGTTTGATGCAAAGGATTTACTCCTGCTTTTTCCAGAGGGCACTTCTGGCCCAGGCAACTATGTGCTGCCCTTCAAGACAGCATTTTTTGGTGCGGCTGATTATCCCGGTGTTTTGGTCTATCCTATCAGCGTTGCCTATGGTGGATATCGCAATTTACCAATGACCAAACGAGAGCGACCGTTTTTTGCGTGGTATGGCGATATGGATTTAGCGCCACATCTTTGGGCAGCACTCAAAACAGGGCCTATTGAAATTACAATTCTTTGTCATCCACCAACTACACTTGCCGACCATGGTAATCGTAAAGCATTGGCGCGTTACGCAGAAACCACAGTGGCTAAGGGATTAGCGGAAGCGCTTCACGGGGCTGCAAAAACCCGCTAAAGGTTTTTGGCAATGACTTTAGCTTCCAATAAATTACCGCTGCCCAAAAAGGTTTTTGTGAAAACCTATGGCTGCCAAATGAATGTTTATGACAGCGAGCGAATGCGCGATGTATTGGCGCCGCAAGGTTATACAGAAACACTCGTGCAAGATGATGCCGATTTGGTTATTCTCAACACTTGTCATATCCGCGAAAAAGCCGTCGAAAAAGTTTACTCAGAACTCGGACGATTGCGCGATCACCGGGCGGACCGTAAAGTGGCGGGTGGCAAAGATGTACTCATCGCCGTTGCTGGCTGCGTGGCGCAGGCCGAAGGCGAAGAGTTGGTAAAGCGCGAGAAAGCGGTTGACCTTGTGTTTGGTCCGCAAACCTATCACAAGCTGCCTGAACTTTTAGCGCGCCAAAAAGATACTGGTCGGGCCGTCGTCGAAACTGAATTTCCGGCGGCTGATAAATTTCAAAGCCTGGCGGAACAAGCTCGAAAACCAGTTGCGCGCGCCGTCTCGGCTTTCCTTACCATCCAAGAGGGTTGTGATAAGTTTTGTAGTTTCTGCGTGGTGCCTTATACGCGCGGTGCAGAATATTCACGGGGGTTTGCTCAGGTCATCACGGAGGCCGCCCGCATGGCCGAAAATGGTGTGCGCGAAATCACCCTGCTCGGGCAAAATGTGAATGCTTTTAATGGTGTTGATCAACATGGCAATAAGGGATCACTTGCAGAGCTCGTTGCCGAACTGTCACAGATCACTGGCATAAGTCGGTTACGATATATGACCAGTCATCCGCGCGATATGTCAAAGGAACTGATTGCGGCCCATGCGAATAATCCCAAGCTGATGCCTTATCTTCATCTCCCGGTTCAATCAGGTAGTGACCGTATTCTTAAAGCGATGAACCGCGGGCACAAAGCTGATGATTATTTGGCGCGCATTTCGGAGTTGCGGAGCGCGCGAGCCGACATGGCTTTTACCAGTGATTTTATTGTTGGCTTTCCGGGCGAGACTGAAGCTGATTTTTCTGACACACTTGCGTTAATTGATGCCGTGAAATTTGCTTCTGGTTATTCATTCAAGTATTCGCCGCGACCGGGCACGCCTGCGGCGGAAAAATCCAATCAAATTTCTGAAGATGTGAAAGACGAGCGTTTGCGCCGGTTGCAAAGTTTCTTGCAACAACAACAGACCGATTTCAACACGGCCAGTTTGGGATCAATATTGCCAGTGTTGTTGGAGAAACCAGCAAAACGCAGTGGGCAATTGGTGGGGCGTTCACCTTATTTACAGCCCGTTCATGTCGATGCCCCCGCTGCGGCGATTGGAACGCTGGTCAATGTCTTGATTACCGAGGTCGGCAGTAATAGTCTTTCAGGTCAATTGACCAGAACTGAATTAAAGCAATGAATGCTTCCTCAAAATCAGGAGAAATAACCTTTTGAATTCGCAAGTGCAGACTGCTGATCTCGAACGACCACGCAATCAAAATTCACTGGACGATAAAGTTCTCACTTTAGCTTTTGAAGATAACCGACTTCTGATGCTAATGTTTGGTGAGCATGATGAGCATTTGGCTTTGCTTGAGCATCGGTTGGGGGTTGCCATTGTGCCGCGCGGCAACCGGGTAACAATTAAGGGCAATAATGCCACTTGTGAAACTGCGCGGAGTGTTTTGTCGGCACTCTATGCGCGCGCCAAAAAAGGATTGGAAATCAATCGCGGTGAAATTGATGGAGCAATCAGGATGAGCCAACAAGCCCCAGAGGGCGGCGAAGAAGCTGGCGGTGTTCGCACCCGGCGCAAAATGGTTTTGGCGCGCACGCCAACGCAACAAGCTTACATCAATGCGATTCGGCAAAATGAATTGGTGTTCGGCGTGGGACCTGCGGGAACGGGTAAAACTTACATTGCTGTTGCCTGTGCTGCACAAGCGCTGATGAATGGTGAAGTGGACCGCATTATATTATCGCGGCCAGCGGTTGAGGCGGGCGAGCGTTTGGGATTTCTTCCGGGCGATATGAAAGATAAAGTCGACCCATATCTGCGCCCACTTTATGATGCACTTTACGACATGATGCCAGCAGCCTTGGTGGCCAAGGGCTTAGCCGAAAATCAAATTGAGATTGCCCCACTCGCTTTCATGCGTGGGCGTACACTTGCTAACGCTTTTGTGATTTTAGATGAAGCGCAAAATACCACCACGATGCAAATGAA
>JAYUOP010000053.1:0-12485 GCA_043760745.1 Hyphomicrobiales bacterium | reverse complement strand
GCCCGCGCCTCGGCAATTGTCTGCCCCCGAACATCAAAGGCCAAAGCCTTGGTGGCTGTTGTTGAACTATCAATGCCAACCACCAGATCGGGTTTCATTTGGGTGTCCTTATTACGCTTTCTTTTTCTTTCTCATTTTTTTAGAGTCCGGCCGTTTCTCTGGCGCAAATACCGCTAGATTGTCTACGGTAACTTCTTTCAAATCATCAGCCTGCTTGCCATAAGTCTTAAAACGTTTCAGCACAGAGATCATTTCAGCATCTTCGAGGACCACTGGTTTTCCAGCTGTAATAGCCGCCCAATATTGGTGGCACAGGGCTTCAATCTCGCCAGCCAACCACAAGGCTTTATCAAGATTTGGGCCAAAGCAGATTTGTCCATGATTGGCCAAGAGACAGGCTGTGCGATCGGTCATCGCTTGCAACATGGTATCTGATAATTCTTGCGTACCAAATTCAGCATAGTCGGAAACCCGAAGCGAAGAGCCGCCCGTAACCCCAATCATGTAATGAAATGCCGGCACTGATTTTCGCATCGTTGCAATGGCAGTGGCATAAGTGGAGTGCACATGAACAATCGCCTCCGCCTCTGGCCGCGCTTTGTAAATATCCATATGCATGCGCCATTCCGTTGACGGGAAATAATCACCGTGGTAGCCGCCTTCAAGATCCATTTGCACGATATGATGGGGCTTCATTTTGGCATAAGGAATACCTGACGCTGTAATGAGAAAGCCACCCGCATTGCGAACGCTCACGTTTCCCGATGTCCCTTGATTAATACCTTCTGCATTCATTGCGAGGCAAGTTGCAATGACTTGCTTCCTAATATCTCCAGATTTGGTCATATCTAATACTCACCTCAGATTATTTTCAGTAAAGCCGCCTTCGTTACTTGCGTCCAGTGCTATGACGATTTTATTTCTGCGGTATTTTTCTTTAACCCGATAGCAAGGGATTAGGCGCAAGATTTCGTTTCTGATATCACGAGGTTTGGTCATGTTGCGTGTTGATGTTGATGTTTGCCAAGATTTTACCCTGACGGTTCCTGCTTTGAGTTCACGTGATGCGCGCGTAAAAGCCATTCATGAGCGCGGTAACTTACCACTTTACATCGCCAATGCCGCTTTAGCTGAGTTTAGCCATCAAGAATTACTGCAAAATTGGCAAAGCACCATGGCTTTACCGCAAGCAAAATTAAAACAACTCACGCAAAATGCTGGCGACCGCCTCGGCGCTATCCTCGCTGAAGAATGCTCAAGCGATTCCATTTCCGAAATGGTGACTGATGCTGCTGTTCTATTCCTGCTTGCGATGCGCCGCCACGGCATCAATCAAATTGAACGGATTACCCCATGCCGCGTAAAGTGGCATGGACAAAGTCATCAGGAAACAGTTACTCTGCTGGCATGAAACCACACGACGATGATAAACCATTGCCAATGTCCGGGGCTGAATATGGCCGAACTCTACGTGGGCTTGGCTTTAATTTGGTCGTGCGGGATGTGCTGAAAGCCACCCGCTTTGCAACTGAGGTCTTAGGCGCGACGCAATTTTTTGGTAACAGTCAGTTTTCTGCCATGAAGCTGAATGGCGGTGATTTCATGTTCCACGCTGATCAAACCTACAATGATAACCTATTGTCGGGAAGCTTGCAGACCTCGGAAGCGAGGGGAGTTGGTGTTGAGCTTCGGGTTTATAATTGTGACCCCGATTTAGCCGAAGCCAATGCCAAAGCTGGTGGCTGGACCGTGCTTTCTGGAACCTCCGACCGCCCACATGGCCTCAGAGAATGCATGATCCTTGATGATGAAGGATTTGTCTGGATACCATCTGTTCATGTTAAATCGTAAGAAATCCCCGGAACCCCTTGATATTTACTGAATTCGTGAATAATTGAATTATGGAAACAAATGATTTAGCGGCAATTTTAGGCTCAATGGGACAGGCGACCCGTTTAGAAATATTGAAACTATTAGCCCCAATGTCCAAAGATAAGACCCAAACCGGTCTTTCGGCAGGAAAAATCGCTTCCACCTTGAAACTAGCCCCACCAACTCTTTCATTTCACTTGAAGGATATGACTTTGCGCGGGTTGCTCGCACAGCAGCGAGTTGGGCGCGAAATTCACTATCAAGCCAATCTCGACTTGATCCTGGATGCCCTTGAGGCATTAGTCGTTCAACTTGAAAAAGAATAGGACGAGATTATGCGTATTTTGGTGGCCGGTGGGGCTGGGTTTTTAGGATCGCACCTCAGTGAACGGCTGGTAGAACAAGGTCATGATGTTCTCATCATCGACAATCTTCATACCGGATCCACAGCAAATCTCACGCAGTTCAAAGGCAATCGTCATATCGAGTTTCGTCAAGCCGATGTTTGCACACCAATGAACGGAAAGTTTGACCGGATTTACAATCTTGCCTGCCCCGCGTCCCCACAGCACTACCAGCATGACCCCATTAGAACCGCCCGCACCAATTTTATCGGCGCTGACAACCTACTCACCCTCGCCAAAAATTGTGGTGCGCGCTATTTTCAAGCATCAACCTCAGAGGTCTATGGCGATCCCTTAGTGCATCCGCAGCCAGAAGATTACCGCGGTAACGTGAACCCTATTGGTCCGAGGGCCTGCTACGATGAAGGCAAGCGTATTGCCGAAACTTTATGCTTTGATTACCAGCGCCAATATGGCGTTGAAATCAAAGTGGTTCGGATTTTTAACACCTATGGCCCGCGCATGAACCCCGAAGATGGCCGCGTTGTGTCAAACTTCATTGTCCAAGCATTGCGCGGTCAAGACATTACAATCTATGGCCAAGGCCAGCAAACCCGGTCGTTTTGTTATGTCGACGATCTCATTGAAGGCTTCTTGGCGCTGATGGAAAGTCCTACCGAGATTACTGGTCCGATCAATATCGGGAATCCCAGTGAATTCACCATGATTGAGCTTGCCGAAATTGTTCTAGAAATGACCGGATCAAAATCAAAACTAGTCTATATGGATTTACCTGAAGACGACCCTAAGCAGCGCCGCCCTGATATCACGCGCGCACTTACCCAGTTGGGTTGGCAACCAAAGATCGATCTTCGCGCAGGTCTTACCCGCACGATCACTTATTTTGATGGCGTGTTAAAAACATGACCACCCGAATTTTGATCACTGGCGGAGCAGGTTACATCGGCAGCCATACCGTAAAACGCTTGGCCGCCCAAGGCGTTGAAACTTTGGTTTATGATAACTTGAGCCGTGGCCATCGCGACTTCGTGCAATGGGGAAAACTCGTCGAAGGTGATATCCGCAACACGGCCCTACTTACAGAAACATTGCAGTCCTACCAGCCCGATGTGATCCTGCATTTTGCCGCCTTTGCCTATGTCGGAGAATCCGTTGGCGACCCCGGACTCTACTATGACAACAATGTTGGCGGCACGCTTTCCCTACTTCAGGCAATGAAGAATGCGGGCACCAAACATCTCGTGGTCTCATCCACATGCGCCACTTACGGTCAGCCCGACCAAATGCCAATCACCGAAACCACGACGCAACGCCCACTTAATCCTTATGGCCATTCCAAGCTCATGATGGAGCAGGTCGCGTGGGATTTCGCGCGCGCCCATGATCTGACCATTGTGGCCTTGCGTTACTTTAATGCGGCGGGCTGCGATCCCGATGGTGATATCGGTGAGCGCCACGATCCAGAACCCCACCTCATTCCTCGCCTTTTTATGGCGCTGGACAAGGAAATCGATGCACTCGAAATCATGGGCGATGATTACCCAACGCCCGACGGCACTTGCATTAGAGATTACATCCACGTTAATGATCTGGCAGATGCCCATATCAAGGCTGCCCATTACTTGATTGCTGGTGGTAAATCCGATGTTTTCAATTTGGGAACCGGCCTTGGCGCTTCTGTCAAAGACATCATCGACGCTACCGAAAAAGTAACCGGTCGCAAAGTGCCTCACCGCATTGGCCCGCGCCGCGCTGGCGATCCTGCCATTCTGATTGCCGATCCAACCAAAGCCGCCCAAATTCTGGGCTGGCAAGCAATTCAATCAAGCCTCCCCGAAATATTGTCTTCGGCCTGGGGCTGGCACAAATCCGAGCGTCAGAACCGTAAACTGACATAAGTCTCATGCGAGAATATGAATGCAATCTTCGCTACGGCAATTGATCCCAGCAAGTTATTCAGGCTAAAGAGCATTTAAATTTCATCCACTCAAAGCGCGAGAACCCTCATGACAAAAATTATCGGACATTTTATTGGCGGCAAACATGTCAAGGGAACCTCTGGCCGTTACGCCGATGTGTTCAACCCCAATACTGGCGAAGTCCAAGCCAAAGTGGCACTTGCCTCCACCGCTGAAATGCGAGCAGCGGTTGAGAATGCCAAAGCAGCTCAGCCTGCTTGGGCCGCGAAGAACCCCCAGTTCCGTGCCCGTGTCATGATGAAGTTCTTAGAGCTTGCCAATAAGCATAAAGAAGAATTGGCCACTTTGATTTCTATGGAACATGGCAAAACTGTTCCCGATGCGCTTGGCGATTTGCAACGTGGCGTCGAAGTTGCGGAGTTTGCCTGTGGTGTTCCCCATCTTGTCAAAGGTGAATATACCGATGGCGCTGGTCCCGGCATTGATATGTATTCCATGCGCCAAGCCTTAGGCGTGGTTGCCGGCATTACGCCATTTAACTTCCCCGCCATGATCCCTTTGTGGAAATGTGCTCCAGCTATTGCCGTCGGTAACGCTTTCATTTTGAAACCATCTGAGCGCGATCCTTCTTGCCCAATGCGTTTAGCCGAACTTTTCCTTGAGGCAGGCTTGCCACCCGGCATTTTAAACGTCGTCAATGGCGACAAAGAATCTGTCGATGCCATCCTCAATGATGCCGATATTAAAGCCGTGGGCTTTGTGGGCTCAACCGCCATTGCTCAATATGTTTATGCAGGCGCAACCGCCACTGGCAAACGCGCCCAATGTTTCGGTGGTGCTAAAAACCACATGGTTATCATGCCGGACGCCGACATGAACCAAGCGGTAGATGCGTTGATTGGTGCAGGTTACGGTTCGGCTGGCGAACGCTGTATGGCAATTTCCGTGGCGGTTCCTATTGGTGAAGCTACAGCCGACCGCTTGATCGAAATGCTCATCCCTCGCGTTGAAGCCTTGAAGATTGGCTTATCTACCGATCGTGAAGCCGACTATGGCCCATTGGTCACCAAAATGGCTTTGGACCGCGTCAAGGGCTACATTGATATCGGTGTTAAAGAGGGTGCTACTCTTAAAGTTGATGGCCGTGGTTTCCAAATGCAGGGCTATGAAAATGGCTATTTCTTAGGCGGCACGTTGTTTGATAATGTCACCAAGGACATGCGGATTTATAAAGAAGAAATTTTTGGACCAGTCCTCGGCGTCGTTCGCGCGAAGACCTATGAAGAAGCCCTCGGCCTGTGCAATGATCATGAGTATGGCAATGGCGTTGCAATCTACACCCGCGATGGCGATGCCGCCCGCGACTTCGCTGCCAAGGTGCAAGTCGGCATGGTTGGCATCAATGTGCCCATTCCAGTGCCATTGGCGTACCACACCTTTGGCGGCTGGAAATCATCAAGCTTTGGCGATTTGAACCAACACGGTCCTGATTCAATCCGGTTCTACACCAAAACCAAAACCGTAACCTCGCGCTGGCCCTCCGGCACCAAAGAAGGTGCACAGTTCTCTATTCCAACGATGAAGTAACTTACGATGCCCACACTTGAACTTGCCAATGGTTATTATGACTTACCCCTTGGCAAGTTGGTCAATCTTGTCACCCTCTTAGAAATGAATGCGAAACCCGGCGGGCCGTCAAAAGACTTTCCCCCGGGATATGTTTTGCGCAAAACCGACCCCAATGATCTTGTTTTCTATCGAATGGTGTATCGCGGCATCGGCCAAGACCTGATGTGGTTTTCGCGCCTCATCATAACGGATGAGCAACTCCACGCAATCCTCTCCCACCCCGCCCTTGAATGCTATATCCTTTTCCATGGCGAAAATCCGATAGGGGTTTTAGAGCTCGATTTCAAAGACCTGCCGAATTGCGAGCTTGCTTTTTTTGGCCTCGTGAATGAAGCCGTTGGAACTGGCCTTGGCCGCTGTCTGATGGATGCCGCAAAAGCCCTTGCATGGACAAAACCCATTAATCGCATGTGGGTTCACACCTGCCATTTTGATCACCCTAACGCCGTTGCATTTTACCAAAAATCTGGCTTCGAACCGTATAAATTGATGGTGGAAGTCCACGACGATCCAAGATTAAATGGAAAATTACCGCGCACCGCAAGTCCGCGCGTGGCATTGATCGAGCCCGCTTAATACTTCGTTAAGTATGATCACCATTTAGCGACCTGTGACATCCATTTTATTAAAATTCACACCGCTAAAACCCTCGTGTTTGGTGCGTCGGGGATTACATAACTATGCCTGAATTTTTACAAAATATTGGGTTGGAAGTTCCTTTCACACTAATACTATTGGCTTTGTTGGGTTTGCGCGCACCCGTGAAGCCTGTGGCCAGTGTGTGGATCAACGCCAGTGCGGCAAAGGTTTTTAAACTCATCGATCTCTATGATGGCAAAGTACAAAACTGGTCGCGCACCACAGTATCTGCCGAAGAGATTGACCCCGCAAAAAAACTTTTCCGCATGACCTATGCCACCACCTTGTCTTCAGGTTCAGTGAAATCATCCTCTGCATTTTTCTCTATTGCGGCCCGGCAAGAGAACGCCAGCATAGAGCTCGACCGCGCCGGGCTTGAAGGGAAATCTCACAACAATGAACTGATGAAAATCGTCCATCACGTGAGCGAAGAGGCTGGGGGCACAAGGCTCACCATTACCTATCATTGGGGCCCACGCCCATATATCGCACAACTCTTGGCCCGCGCTGATCTCTGGGGCGGCGCTTACCGTCTTAAAGGCCTAGCCGAAACCGGCGTGCCGTCTGAATGGCCGCATACAATTATCTCTGGGTTAGTTGCAATCATCACCGGCCTTCTCTCAGTTTTCGCCTTCAGCATCACGCTTGGTTTACTCATCGCCTCACTTTTGGTTTTTGCTCTTCTGGTACATGAATTTGGCCATCTCTTGGCCTTTCGCATGATTGGTCAGCCTTGGGGGCGGATTGTTTTCTTACCCTTTATTGGCGCACTTGCGGTTCCGCGCCTGCCGTATGACACCCAAGCGCAAGCCGTATTTTCCGCCCTCATGGGTCCAGGATTTAGCGTCTTGTTGGTTTTGCTGTGCGCCATTCCCTGGTTGCTCGGTGACACGACAAACCCTCTGTTGGCTTCTCTTGGTCTGGTGGCGGCTGCACTCAATTTATTCAATCTCATTCCAGCCGAACCCCTCGATGGTGGTGTCGCGTTGCGCTCGGTGCTTTCACGATTGATCGGCCGTCATGCGCATTGGGGACTATTGATTATCGGTGCTGCAATTGTTTTGATAGGAGCCGCAATTGGTCAGCTGATCTTGATGATTTTTGGTGGCATTGCGGTATTGCTGAACTTGCGTGACCGCAACATTGATCACGGTCTTCTTCCGCTTTCTACGCTCCATTTGGCCATCTTCGCCTTTAGCTATGTTGCGATCTTTGGGGCCCACCTGACGCTACTGCGCTACTTCTATGGCGTGCTCTATGGCTTGCAAACGTAAAGTTACTTGCCCATAAGCGCGGCTATCATGGATTTAACAACCATTTATCGAGAAAAACTTGCCGCTGGCGCATTAAAACCAGACCCCGGCCAAGCTGAGGTCATAACCCATCTTGACGACCTCTCCGACCGCTTAGCAGCCTATCAGAATGCTGCCAAACCCGGCTTCTGGTCAGGCATATTTGGTGCAAAGAACGCAACATCGCCGAGGGGTCTCTACATTCATGGTGCAGTTGGCCGCGGCAAAACCATGCTGGTGGACATGTTTTTTGCTGAAGTTGAAACCCAGCCAAAACAGCGCATTCATTTTCATGCCTTTATGCAGTCAGTCCACCAAAAACGCGCTCAACTCAAAACCGGCGATGTGATCGCGCAAATCGCAGCAAGTATCGCAAAATCTGCGCGTCTATTGTGCCTCGATGAAATGCAGATCACAGATATTGCCGACGCCATGATCATCGGTCGATTGTTTGAAGCCTTACAAGGTCATGGCGTTTGCATCGTGACCACCTCAAACTTGGCTCCATACGATCTTTACCGCGACGGTCTCAATCGCCAACTTTTCTTGCCATTTATCGCCCGCATCGAAAGCAGTATGGCTGTGGTAGCGCTTGATAGTGCCATGGATTACCGCTTGGGTCGCATCAAAGCGCGCGACTCTTATATATACCCCGCTGGCCCTGCCACGGATGCCAAATTCGAGAAGTTATGGTCTGACCTCACCGATGGCGCAACCGGCGAATGCCTAGAGTTACCTGTCCTTGGTCGTACTTTAAAAATCCCACGCGCTGCTAAATCCTGTGCCAGATTTACCTTCGCCGAACTCTGCGAGCAGCCCCTTGGGGCTGCCGACTATCTTGCATTGAGTGCGGCCTACACGACAATTTTTGTCGAACATATCCCAAAACTCAAACCATCCCACCGCAATGCTGCCAAGCGTTTTATCCTGCTAATAGACACCTTATACGATAGCAAAACCAAATTCGTAGCTTCAGCTGCCACGCCACCAGAAGGCATTTACCATGCTGGCGATCATCATTTCGAGTTTTCTAGAACTCTATCACGATTGAAAGAAATGCAGTCAGCCTCGTGGTGGAACGGCAAAATCGCGGAAACTTGAACTTTAGTTTTGCCACCATATGCCAATTTATGCATTTCACGTCTTGAAGCGGGCTCTCAACGGGTCTACAGAAATGGCACTATTGCACTGCAACACGACGAGCAGAAATCAACAGGAAAGCGGATCATTATGGCACGGAAAAAAATTGCACTCATTGGCGGCGGTATGATCGGTGGCACGCTTGCCCACCTTGCAGCCCTTAAAGAATTAGGCGATATCGTGGTATTCGATATTGCTGAGGGTCTGCCCCAAGGCAAGACACTTGATCTTTCGCAGTCTGGTTCCGTTGAAGGTTTCAACGCCAAATTGTCCGGTGCCAATTCTTACGATGCGATTGCAGGCGCTGATGTCTGCATCGTCACTGCTGGTATTGCCAGAAAGCCCGGCATGAGCCGCGATGACCTTCTTGCTATAAACCTGAAAGTCATGGCCCAAGTCGGCGCTGGTATTGCCAAGTATGCCCCGAACGCTTTTGTGATCTGCATCACCAATCCATTGGACGTGATGGTCTGGGCCTTGCAGAAATATTCCGGCCTGCCAGCATCTCATGTCGTGGGTATGGCTGGCGTTTTAGACTCCGGCCGCTTCCGGCATTTCTTGGCTGAGGAGTTTAATGTATCCGTTGAAGATGTGACAGCCTTCGTGCTCGGTGGCCACGGCGATACCATGGTGCCGCTGGTAAAATATTCCACCGTTGCTGGCATTCCCTTGCCCGATCTGATTGACATGAAATGGACCACCAAAGCCCGCATCGATCAGATCGTTCAACGTACAAGGGATGGTGGCGCTGAAATCGTTGGGCTGTTGAAAACTGGATCGGCCTATTATGCGCCAGCTTCCGCTGGCATCATGATGGCGGAAAGCTATCTCAAGGATCAAAAACGCGTTCTGCCTTGTGCCGCCCACCTCTCGGGCCAATATGGCATCAAAGACCTTTATGTGGGCGTACCCGTGGTGATCGGTGCAGGCGGTGTTGAACGCATTGTTGAAATCAAGCTGGACGGCGAAGACAAAGCTGGTTTCAAAAAATCCGTTGAGGCCGTTGTTGGCCTGATGGACGCCGCCAAGAAAATCGCTCCTGATCTCGCTTAAGTTTTAAACCCAAAGAGGGCACACCCCATGAATATTCACGAATACCAAGCCAAAGCTGTCCTTCGCGAATTTGGTGCGCCCACGGGCAAAGGCTCAGTCGCTTTCACCGTTGATGAAGCGGTCAAAGCAGCTGAAGGCCAGCCCGGCCCAGTTTATGTGGTGAAAGCCCAAATCCATGCTGGCGGTCGCGGCAAAGGCGGCGGCGTTAAAGTGGTGAAATCCATCGCTGACGTTAAAACCGAAAGTGCGCGCATTTTAGGCATGCAACTGATCACCCCGCAAACCGGCCCCGAAGGCAAGCTGGTGCAGCGCCTCTATATTGAAGAAGGTACGGCCATTGCCAAGGAGTTTTACCTCTCCATTCTGGTGGACCGCGATACGTCCCGCGTGGCGTTTATCGTGTCCACCGAAGGCGGTATGGATATTGAAAAAGTAGCCCATGACACGCCTGAAAAAATCGAGACCATCCATATTGATCCCGCCGCCGGATACCAACCCTATGTTGGCCGCCGGGTCGCCGCTGCTTTAAAGCTCGAAGGCGATCTCACTAAACAATGCGTGAAATTAGTAGGCCAGCTTTATCAAGCCTTCATGGCCAAGGACATGAGCCTTCTCGAAGTGAACCCACTGGTGGTGACCAACGACAATCAATTGGTTTGCCTTGATGCCAAAATGAATTTTGATCCCAACGCCCTTGATCGTCATCCCGACATCAAAGCCTTGCGCGATCTCTCCGAAGAAGACCCCAAGGAAATCGAAGCCTCCAAATATGATCTCTCCTATGTGGCCCTTGATGGCACCATCGGCTGCATGGTCAATGGCGCAGGTCTTGCCATGTCCACCATGGATATCATCAAGCTCTACGGCGAAGAACCCGCCAACTTCTTGGACGTAGGTGGTGGTGCCACTAAAGAAAAAGTAACCGCCGCATTCAAGATCATTACTGCAGATCCAAAAGTCAAAGGCATTCTTGTCAACATTTTCGGCGGCATCATGAAATGTGATGTGATCGCTGAAGGTGTGATTGCCGCTGTGAAAGATGTGGGGTTAACCGTTCCCCTCGTCGTTCGCCTCGAAGGTACCAACGTTGAACTTGGAAAATCCATCATCAAAAACTCCGGCCTCAACGTCATATCAGCCGATAACCTCGACGACGCCGCCAAAAAAATCGTTAAAGCCGTAAAGGATGCTGCCTGATGTCCATTCTCATCACCAAGAAAACCAAAGTCATCTGCCAAGGCATCACCGGCAATAATGGTACATTCCATACTGAGCAGGCCATTGCCTATGGCACCAAGATGGTGGGTGGTGTGACGCCGGGTAAAGGTGGCATGACGCATTTGGGTTTGCCGGTATTTGATACGGTGCGCGATGCTGTCGAACACACGGGCGCTGATGCATCCGTTATTTATGTGCCACCGCCATTCGCTGCCGACTCAATTCTCGAAGCCATTGACGCGGAAATCCCACTGGTGATCTGCATTACCGAAGGCATTCCCGTCCTCGATATGGTCCGCGTGAAGCGCGCGTTGATCGGCTCGAAAACCCGCCTCATCGGGCCAAACTGCCCGGGTGTTTTGACCCCGAATGAATGCAAAATCGGCATTATGCCCGGCAACATTTTCAAAAAAGGGTCTGTAGGCATTGTCTCGCGCTCCGGCACATTGACTTACGAAGCTGTATTCCAAACCACGCAGGAAGGCTTAGGCCAAACCACAGCGGTTGGCATTGGTGGTGACCCCGTGAAGGGGACCGAATTTATCGATATTTTGGAAATGTTCTTGGCTGATCCAAAGACCGAATCGATCATCATGATCGGTGAAATCGGTGGCTCCGCCGAAGAAGAAGCTGCTGAATTTATCAGGAAATCCAAAATCAAAAAGCCAATGGCGGGCTTTATTGCTGGTGTCACCGCCCCACCGGGACGCCGCATGGGCCATGCGGGTGCGATTATTTCTGGCGGCAAGGGTGACGCGGGATCAAAACTTGATGCCATGAAGCGTGCAGGCATTGCAGTTTCGGCGTCTCCTGCCATGCTTGGCAAAACATTGATGAAAAAATTGCAACGGGCTTCATAAGCCTCTAACAATATGCAGGAATAAGTGCCGGACAGAGTTACCGGTTCTGGAGATGGCGAGACGATGAATAAAGTTGATATGACGCAATCCTCTTTTTTGACGGGAGGCAACGCTCAATTCATCGAAAGCCTCTATGCCAAATATCTGGCCGACCCCAAAAGTGTCGATGCGCAATGGCAGCAATTCTTTGCTGACATGGGTCAAGCAACGCCAGCCGATGTGAAAGGTCCATCATGGGCCAGAGCCGATTGGCCGCCAGCCCCGGTCAGCGAAAACATTGCAGCCCTCGACGGCAATTGGGCCGCTATCGAAAAACTCCTCGCACCCAAAATCGAAGCTCGCGCCAAAGCGGCAACCCCTGCGGCAGCGCCAACAGCACCTGCTGGTCCATCCGTTGACGACGTTCGTAAAGCCACTATGGATTCGGTGCGCGCCCTGATGATGATCCGCGCTTTTCGCATGCGTGGCCATCTCGCCGCCAATCTCGATCCACTCGGC
>JAYUOP010000052.1:0-12492 GCA_043760745.1 Hyphomicrobiales bacterium | reverse complement strand
TTCAATTCGGAACACTGCGCCATAGTGCGAGAAGCCCGCGCAATGGGGTTGGTCATGTAGAAATCTTTGATCGGCGAAGCGAATGGCGTTTTCGATGGTTTGCCTTTAACTTTGGTCAAGCCATCCAACATGGACACATCAGCTTTTGCAATCGTATCAAGGCTGGCCAGATGCGGAGCAACGGCATACATGGCGGCGCGGAGTTCGTTCATATTGTTCCATGGCAGCGTAGCACCAAGACTATCTGATAGAGCGCGCACTATCGCCCAGTCTTCGCGGGCATCACCCGGGGGAAATGCCGCGCGCGCGGTCATTTGCGGGCGGCCTTCGGTATTCACATAACTCACTGATTTTTCTGTGTACGCGGCACCCGGCAAAATCACATCAGCGCGATGCGCACCTGCATCGCCATGAGTTCCCATGTAGACCACAAAGGTAGATCCCAAAGCAGACGTGTCAATTTCATCAGCGCCGGCGAGGAACAAAACATCCATTTGGCCTTGGCCAGCAGCAGTGATCATTTCATTGGTTGTCATGCCGCCATCGCCGGGCAATGCGCAAACATCAAGTGCGCCAACGCGGCCCGCCGCCGTGTGCAAGATATTGAGGCCGTTCCAGCCATCTTTGACGACGCCCATGGCAGTGCACGCTTTGGCAATCATCGCCAAAATCGCAGCACCATCTGGGCGGGCTAATGCACCTTGCCCAACGATAATCATCGGTTTTTGTTTGGTGATTGCCGCGTGGGCTACGAATTGCTCTAAACTTTCAGCGCCAGCGCCGAGGTAATTGTAATCATAAGTGAGATCAGCTTTTTCGCCAATCACGCCGATGAGACAGCCGCCCTTTAATGCGCGCTTACGAATGCGGGCGTTGAGAACGGGGGCTTCAAGGCGGGGATTTGTGCCAATCAACATAATCGCATCGGCTTCATCGATGCCTGCAACTGTGGAGTTAAAAATGTAACCCGCGCGACCGCCTTGCTCACCGAGTGGTGTGCCATCTTGGCGGCAGTCAATGTTGGTGGAGCCTAGATTTGTGGCCAAGGTTTTGAGCGAGAAAGCTTCTTCCGCACCAATGAGATCACCGAGGATAAAGCCAATGCGGGTGGGGTCAGCGGCTTTTACTTTCAAAGCAATGCGAGCGAATGCTTCAGCCCAGATGGCGGGCCGCATTTTGCCGAGATCGCGAATGTAAGGTTGGTCAAGGCGTTGAGTTTTCAAGCCATCCCAAACAAAGCGCGTCTTGTCGGAAATCCATTCTTCGTTCACATCTTCATGGGTGCGCGGCAGAATGCGCATGACTTCGCGGCCACGGGCATCAACGCGAATGTTTGAGCCTAACGCATCCATCACATCGATGGTTTCAGTTTTGCGCAATTCCCAAGGCCGGGCTTTGAACTCATAAGGAGCTGAAGTGAGCGCGCCGACCGGGCAAAGATCGATAATGTTACCCTGCAATTCGGAGGTGATTGCTTGGTTCAAGTACGTTGTGATTTCAACATCTTCGCCGCGACCGGTGAGGCCCATTTCTTGAACGCCGCCCACTTCCGTGGTGAAGCGAACGCAGCGAGTGCATTGAATGCAGCGCGTCATTTCAGTTTTGACGAGAACGCCTAAGTATTTCTCTTCAACGGCGCGTTTGTTTTCGGCAAAGCGGTTGCTGGATTTGCCATAGGCCATGGCTTGATCTTGCAAATCGCATTCGCCGCCCTGATCGCACACGGGGCAATCTAGCGGATGGTTGATGAGCAAGAATTCCATCACACCTTCACGGGCTTTTTTGACCATAAGAGTCTTAGTGAATACTTCGGGCAATTCGCCGTTTGGACCGGGGCGCAAATCATTTACCGAGAGTGCGCACGAGGCCTGTGGTTTTGGTGGGCCGCCTTTGACTTCCACCAAACACATGCGGCAATTGCCAGCGATGGACAGGCGATCATGATAGCAAAAGCGTGGCACTTCCGCGCCCGCAATTTCACAAGCCTGAAGCAGCGTTAGTCCGCTTTCAACTTCTACTTCAACACCGTCAATTTTCAGTTTTGGCATAATGACGTCCTAATGATGCGAGTCAACAAGATCGAGACGTTTCTCAATCCGCTCAACACGTTCTTCAATGCGGTCTAGACGACGATTAACGCGGACAACCGCTTCTTCGACACCCGACATGCGTGATTTGATTTCTTTTGTATCTGCCTCAATATTTTCTAGTCGGCGATCAAAGCGACGTAAGAATTCCAGTATCAGATTTTGTGGTTCGTCTGCCATAGCCACTCCTTACCCACACCGCAATTTGCGCATGCGCTCAATATCCATCACTTCGGTCCAGCCAAATGCTTGATCAGTCGCACCATTTTTTTCGTAATCGGCAAGGCGGTCCATCGCTTCGGTCAATGTTGGCTGAAGCCCCTCGGGGATCCACCAAAAAACCATGTGCGGTTTTTCCATGAGATCAAACCATTCGGCTTTGTTTTTATAAAACTGCACATGAATCGTATTGAAGACATAGTGCTCCAGATCCGCCGGCATTTTCCATACGGACATATTCACCGCATAATCATCGCCAACGCGAAGATCGGTGGCATTGTTTCCAGAACCAACCAGCCGCCAAATAAATCCGGGGCTGCGCTCCGCCAAAGCATTGACGCGGTCAAGATTATCCATGAAGCCAGCCATGCGCGGATCCGATGTTGGAAACTTAAACTTGCCAATGTTAAGCTCAGCGAGGTGCATCACATTACTCCGCCGCTATTTGGTTAGAGCGGACGGCGCCGTCGGGATCGGAGCGGAATGAGTATTCGTCGATGCGCTCTTCGATAACGTGGCGGAAGTGGGCGATGAGACCTTGAACGGGCCAAGCGGCAGCGTCACCCAATGCGCAGATCGTGTGACCTTCGATTTGTTTGGTCACTTCGAGCAGCATATCGATTTCGCGTTTCTCGGCGCGCCCCTCTGCCATGCGGGTCAACACCCGCCACATCCAACCCGTGCCCTCGCGACAAGGGGTGCATTGGCCGCAAGATTCATGCTTATAAAATTGCGCAAGGCGGGCAATGGCGCGAATGAGATCGGTGGATTTATCCATGACGATGACAGCGGCTGTGCCGAGGCCAGAGCGCAGTTTTGAGAGTGAATCAAAATCCATCGGCGTGTCAATAATTTGTGCGGCAGGAACCATGCGCACGGATGATCCGCCAGGAATAACCGCCAGCAGATTATCAAATCCACCGCGCACGCCGCCGGCGTGTTTTTCAATCAGTTCACGGAAGGTAATGCCGAGTTCCTCTTCGACGTTGCATGGCGTGTTCACATGGCCGGAAATGCAGAAGAGTTTTGTGCCTACATTATTCGGCGTGCCCAAGGAATTAAACCATGTCGCACCACGGCGAAGAATGTTTCCGGTGACGGCAATGGATTCAACATTGTTGACAGTCGTTGGTGCGCCATAAAGGCCGACGTTCGCCGGGAACGGCGGCTTCATGCGGGGCTGGCCTTTTTTGCCTTCAAGGCTTTCGAGCATGGCGGTTTCTTCGCCGCAAATATATGCGCCTGCGCCATGGGCCAAATAGATATCGCAATCCCAACCATGAATGTTGTTCTTGCCAATAAGGCGGGCTTCATAAGCTTGGTCGATTGCGGCTTGGAGGTTTTCACGCTCACGGATATATTCGCCGCGCACATAAATGTAAGCCACGTTGCACGCCATGCCCATGCAGGCGATAAGACAGCCTTCGACGAGCAGATGCGGATCATGGCGCATGATTTCGCGGTCTTTGCATGTTCCGGGTTCAGACTCGTCAGCATTCACCACGAGGTAATGCGGGCGCTCGCCCACAACCTTCGGCATGAAGGACCATTTCAAACCAGTCGGGAAGCCAGCGCCACCGCGACCGCGAAGGCCCGAGGCTTTGACTTCATTGACAATCCAATCGCGGCCCTTATCAATAAAGGTTTTGGTGTCGAGCCATGCGCCACGCTTTTTAGCGCCCTCAAGGCCCCAATCATGGAGGCCGTAGAGATTGGTGAAAATACGATCTTTATCGCTGAGCATAACTTATCCCCTGCCCTTTGGTTTTTCGCCAACTGCGCTATCTGGTCGCCAGCCTTTGGCTAGTTTCTTGGATTGCCTTATCCATTCATCGCGTTTGGCGCGGCCTTTGAAGCCTTCGAGTTTTTCGTCGATGAAAGTCAGGTCTTTGGCAGACCACGCGGCGATTTGATCGAAATGCCAAACGCCGATTTTGTTCAAGAGTTTTTCGAGTGCAGGGCCAACGCCCCAGATTAACTTCAAATCATCGGCTTGCCCACGCGGTTTTTTGAGAAGTTCGGGCGCGGCAGCTGCCACTGGTTTTGCTGCACTGCGGGTGACGACCAAGCGCATAGGCTTTGGTTTTTGATCTTTGAACACTAAAGGCTGCGGCGCACCGGGTGTTGTTACTTTTACAGCGGTCACTTCGGCGGCAGGTTTTACAATTGCAACAGGAGCCACAGCAGCGATAGCGGCAGCTGGCGGCGCCTCAACGCGCTTGAAGGTTTGTTGCTTGGAGTAGAGCGATTTATCGGTGAGAGCGGTTGCACCACCAACTGGCATTGATTGTTGGCGATTGATTTGGGGCCCAGCTTTTGGTTTGCGACCTGCGTTCAAATCATCAATCAGTGTACTGAGGGTTTCCGGTGTCAAATCCTCGTAAGTGTCTTTCCAGACTTGCACCATCGGCGCGTTTACACACGCCCCGAGGCACTCCACTTCTTCCCATGACAAATTGCCATCGGCAGAAATATGGTGCGGTTCATGATGGATTTTTGACTGGCAGACTTTTTTCAAGTCTTCCGCGCCGCGCAGCATGCAAGGCGTTGTGCCGCAGACTTGAATATGGGCGCGTTTGCCAACAGGCGAGAGCTGGAACATCGTATAAAAAGTGGCTACTTCATAAACCCGAATGAAGCTCATGCCCAGCATATCAGCCACGTATTCAATGGCTGGCTTTGACGTCCAATGGTTATTTTGCTCTTGGGCACGCCAGAGCAATGCAATCACGGCTGAGGCTTGTTTGCCAACAGGATATGTTGAAATGGTTTTCTTCGCCCAAGACAGGTTTTCCGCATTGAATGCGAAAGGTGAAGTGGGTTGAATGGGGTCAAGACGACGGACGCTCATGCTGTTGCCTCATGCGCATTATTCATCATAGCTTTTCTCTTTATGGCGACGCGCCAAACGGTTTCAACGGACGACATGATGTTAGTCAAAACATCGTTGTTCCACATTCGGAGCGTTTCAATTCCTTTGGAGGCAAACCATACATCACGCGTTTTATCGCGGGCGATGTTAGCTGGCTCATTGTGTTGGCCGCCATCGAGTTCGACGGCAAGCTTCAAACTGGCGCAGTAAAAATCGAGGATGTATTTGCTCATAGGGTGTTGGCGACGGAAGCCCAAACCTTCAAGTTGGTTATTCCGAATGCGCGACCAGAGTTTTGCTTCGGCTGGCGTCATTGCTTGGCGAAGTTCGCGGGCGCGTTTGGTCTTGAGTGGTGTTCGGTCGAAGCGGTCTTGCTCGGCGTGGTCAACCCCCACCCTGCCCTCCCCCTTGCTGGGGGAGGAAAGAGATGAGGTAGCGACCTCCCCCTTGCTGGGGGAGGAAGGAAATTCATTTTCGGTCGGGCTTCCTCCCCTTTGAAAGGGGAGGACTGAGGTGGGGATCACTTCGGTCATCGATCCACCTCACCAAACACAATGTCGAGCGAACCAAGTACTGCTGAAACGTCGGCCAATTGATGGCCACGGCACATGAAATCCATGGCTTGCAAATGGGCAAAGCCGGGCGCGCGCAGTTTGCAGCGGTATGGTTTGTTGGACCCATCGCTGACGAGATAAACCCCGAACTCGCCCTTGGGTGCTTCGACGGCAGCGTAGACTTCGCCAGCGGGGACTTTGTAGCCTTCGGTATAGAGTTTGAAGTGGTGAATGAGCGCTTCCATGGAGCGTTTCATTTCGCCACGCTTGGGTGGCACCACTTTGCCTTGCGTCGATGAAATTGGTCCCTGCCCTTCAGGGCTCGACAATTTATTCACGCATTGCTTCATGATTTTGAGGCTCTCGCGCATTTCCTGCATGCGGATCAGATAGCGATCATAATTGTCGCCGTTCTTGCCGATTGGAATATCAAAATCGAGTTCGGAATAACATTCATAGGGTTGCGATTTTCGCAAATCCCAAGCCGCACCTGAACCCCGCACCATGACGCCAGAAAAGCCGTAGGCAAAACATTCTTCTAACGAGACAACACCAATATCGACATTACGCTGTTTGAAAATACGGTTTTCGGTCAGCAACGACTCATAGTCATCCAAAACCTTTACATGGCTATCACAAAACAATCCGATATCATCGATTAGTTTTTGCGGAATATCTTGGTGTACACCACCTGGCCGCACATAAGCGGCGTGCATACGGCTACCAGAGGCGCGCTCATAAAACACGATAAGTTTTTCACGTTCTTCCAGACCCCAGGTGAACGGCGTAATCGCGCCTACGTCCATAGCTTGCGCCGTGACGTTCATTGTGTGAGATAAAATACGACCAATCTCGGAGTAAAGAACTCGGATGAGCTGACCGCGCTTAGGTATTGTAATGCCTAGTAATTTTTCTACAGCTAACGCAAAGGCATGCTCTTGATTCATTGGCGCTACGTAATCTAAGCGATCAAAATAAGGCACAGCTTGCAGATAGGTTTTTTGTTCGATCAGTTTTTCAGTGCCACGATGCAGAAGACCAATGTGCGGATCAGCGCGGGTGACGATTTCACCATCAAGTTCAAGAATAAGCCGAAGTACGCCATGCGCTGCGGGATGTTGCGGGCCGAAGTTAATCGAGAAATTGCGGACGGTTGCTTCGCTCATTGCTTTGCCTTTTCATCACCTGGGAGAACATAGGTTGTTCCTTCCCAAGGCGAGAGATAATCAAACTGGCGCATTTCTTGAATGAGTTTCACAGGCTCATAAACCACGCGTTTCGTTTCATCATCATAACGAACCTCAACATTGCCTGTGACAGGGAAATCTTTGCGCAAAGGATGACCGACAAAACCGTAGTCGGTCAGAATGCGGCGAAGATCTGGGTGGCTAGAGAACAGAACACCATAGAGATCGAAAACTTCCCGCTCATACCAGTTGGCGGCGGGGAAACTTGGAATAGCGCTCGGAACTTGCGTTGCAGTGTCAGCCTGAATTTTTACGCGAATGCGCTGGTTTTTATAGGGGCTAAGCAAATGATAGACGATATCAAAGCGCATTTCGCGGGCTGGATAATCTGCGCCGCAGATATCAATGAAACACACAAACCGGCATTCAGGATCATCGCGTAGAAAAACGAGAACATCGTTTATTTTTTCGGCATCAGTAAGAAGTGTCAATTCGCCAAATGAAATTTCATGGCTAATTTTATCTTCACCGAGCTTGGTTTGAATATGGGCGGCCAGCGCTTGCAAATGTTCTGACATAATTAACGCTCAATCGTTCCAATGCGACGGATTTTCTTTTGCAACATTAGAATGCCGTATACCAAAGCTTCAGCAGTTGGGGGGCAGCCGGGCACATAAATGTCGACTGGAACAATGCGATCACAGCCACGCACCACCGAATAAGAATAATGATAATAGCCGCCGCCATTGGCGCAAGATCCCATCGAGATGACATAGCGGGGCTCTGGCATTTGGTCGTAAACCTTGCGCAAAGCTGGGGCCATTTTATTGGTGAGTGTGCCAGCAACAATCATCACGTCTGATTGGCGGGGTGAGCCACGCGGCGCAAAACCAAACCGCTCCAAATCATACCTCGGACTAAATGCTTGCATCATTTCAACAGCACAACAGGCTAAGCCAAAAGTCATCGGCATTAACGAACCGGTACGGGCCCAGTTAATAAGATCGTCAGTAGTGGTAACGAAAAAGCCTTTATCGGCAAGCTCGGCGTCAACTTCTGTAAAGTACTCGCGCTGAATTGGCGCTGCGGTTTCGATCAATCCCATTCGAGGGCTCCTTTGCGCCATTCATAAACAAAGCCAATGGTGAGAACGCCTAAGAAAATCATCATAGACCAAAAACCGATCATGCCAATTTTCCCGAGACTAATTGCCCATGGAAACAAGAAGGCAACTTCGAGATCGAAGATTATGAAGAGAATTGCCACGAGATAAAAGCGAACATCAAACTTCATGCGGGCGTCATCGAAGGCGTTGAAACCGCATTCATATGCCGACAGCTTTTCCGGATCAGGATTGCGAACAGCAATCAAAATCGGCGCAATCATCAGTGCTAAACCGATTGCAGCGGCCACGCCCATAAAAATGGCGATTGGCAAATAGTCATTCATTAACTCAGGCATATTACCCCGCATTCGGCGCAGTTCTTTTGCACCCATTCGTTGGTCTAGGTAGCGCAGAGCCGCCGCTATCGCAAGGGCTTCGCTCTTTGATTATCCACACTTCAACTTCGCTTTCTGAATAGAGCAAATACAGCCACTTGTAGCGCGACAAATTAGCGGCCAAACTCTTCTGTGTCCGGGGGGGACTTAACAAATCAAAGGAATTGATTATGAAACGGCAACTACTCGGTTTGGCCATGCTTTTGGCTGCAAATTCTGCCACCGCTCATGCAGAAGTCATTGATCTTGCGACTGTGAAATGCTCGGATTTGGCAACCATGTCGGAAGAAGACGGGTCATTCCTGTTTATCTGGCTACATGGATATTTCTCTGGAGAATCGGGCGATACAACCATGGACCTCACTGCAATGGGCGACTCTGGCAAAACTATTGGCGAATATTGTGCAGCAAACCCTGATGTGGGCGTTTTGGCCGCCGCCAAACAAGCAGGTTAACATAAAACGACAAAGGGCCGCAAATCATGCGGCCCTTTTGTTTTCGAAATGAATGGCGCGAAAGACGGGGCTCGAACCCGCGACCTCCGCCGTGACAGGGCGGCGCTCTAACCAACTGAGCTACTTCCGCAATTCATTGAGGGCTGGATAGAGGAGCCGTTCTGCTGTGTCAAGCGCCTGTGCAAAATTGGTTTTTTGTTTTAAGAAAAGTTATGCGATTCTTTGACAACAGCACGATCAATCGAACTTACATTCACGCCGCTTTACAAACTTTTGCCGCAAATGCCGGCGGCGTTTTTGTGTTTGTTTATCTGCTAAAAGCTGGGATCAGTGCGCCGATTGTATTTTGTACCATGGCTTCGATTTTCCTTTTGCGCATCATCATGCGGCAATCAGTTCTTCCTTTGGTGAAAAAAGTGGGCTTGCGCAATGGTTTGATCATTGGCACTCTGCTGACTTCAATCGGCTATTTGATCGTTGCCGGGCTACAGGGTTTAGGGCCATTGTTTGTGGTTTTTATTCTCGTGGAAGCGCTTGGTACATCGATTTATTGGACCTGCCATCATGCTTATGTTGCTAAGCTTGGTGATCCGGAGAACCGCGGTGCGCAAGTTAGTGCGCGCGAAGCCATTAACGCAACGATGGGAATCATTGCGCCGTTAGTGGGAAGTTATCTCTTAGTGTTTCAAGGTTCATCATCAGCATTTATTGTTGCAGCAATAATAGAAGCACTAGCCATTATACCACTTCTTTCCGCGCCAAATTTTCGAATTCCGTTACAAGCAATAAACGATCTCATTGCATTAAAATATGCCGGGCGATTATTCTTCACAGATGGCGCAATAACCGCTGCATTCTTTTTCACATGGATCATTGCGCTGTTCCAATCACTCGGCGGAAACTTTGGTACTTATGGCGGAACTTTAGCACTCGCTGGATTGGTTGGCGCTGGAATGAGCCTTGGTGTTGGTCGTATGATTGATTTGGGCCAGCATAAGCGATCGGTGCAAATTGCATATTCGGCAATTGCAATCTCGCTGATTTTCAAAGCGGTTAGTTTGTATGTGCCGTGGACGGCCGTTGCCGCTCATGCGTTCGGTGCCGTGGCAGCGCCGCTTTACATGCCAGTTTTAATGTCCCGCGTTTACAACATGACAAAATCTGCCGCTTGTCCAGTGCGCTTTCAAATCTCTACTGAAGGCGCATGGGATTTGGGTGTTGGCCTAGGCTGCTTGCTTGTTGCAGCTTTAACATGGGCAGGCGTATTTTATTCTTGGCCAATACTTCTCGGTTTATTGGCTTGTGGCGCCGGGTACAAACTTATGCAAAACGGGCAATCGTGTGCTTCTTAAAACGAAGATCCATCTTTATGGACAAACACGGTTTTAACTTCGCCAATTTCAGCTTTCATATCGATGTCGCTATACCATGCCGTGTCAGTTTTATAGCGGGTGCCGACTTCAAGATACTGGACAGGCTGATCAGTTAGGTTTTTCAAGCAATGGCCATTGCCGTTGTTCGCTTTAAAACCGGCGCACATGCCGGGGGTCAGCAAATGATCGCCAAAATCATCTGACAATGTGATTTCACCGACTAACACATAGATAAATTCATCTTCTTTTTCATGCCAATGGCGCTGCGACGACCACGCACCGGGAGCAAGTGTGGCAAGGTTTACACCAAATTGATCCAAGCCAAAAACATCGCCTAATATGGCTTTGCTGCGCGCCATGCAGGGTTCATTGTGAGGTGTTGGATAGCGCGAACCTTCGCGCTTAGGACAATCTTCCGCTTTAACTGCTGATGGAATTTTTGTGCTCATGGTTGGCCTCAATTTTTTCAACTGCTTCAACAACAGCATCAAACGTTAGCAAGGTTGACGCATGTCTTGCTTTGAAATCGCGGACGGGCAGGAATGCTTCTAAGTCAGACCATTTGCCGCTTGGTGGATCGCCCTGCTCTTCCAGCATTTTATGCATTTGATCGCGAAGGCCATGAAGTTCGGCACTTGTTGATCCAATTATGTTTCGGGCCATGACCGATGATGATGCCTGGCCCAGTGCGCAAGCTTTCACATCTTGGCCGAAGTCTGTTACCACGCCGTTTTGCATGATCACATCAACTGTTACTTTTGAACCACAAAGTTTGGAGTGCGCAACGGCCGTCGCATCAGGTTTTTCCAAGCGTTGCAATTTAGGAATGTCTGCTGCGAATCCCAGTATTTTCCGGTTGTAAATATCGTTAATCATCCCCACCTCCAGCCGCACCATAATACACGAAAATTTGCGTCACCATTTCTCTCATGATATGGGAAAGGGCGCGGCAATGTGAAAGATGGTACTTTAACTTAAATCCAGTTTTACTGGATGATCGTAACACTGATTTACATTGTACGATATTGCTGAAATGAGACGCGACACTATGGATGCCAAAGTAAAACCAAACCTGATTATTCGCCCGACGCAAGCAGAGGCTGAAGCGGCGGTTCGCACATTGCTGTCTTGGGCGGGGGATGATCCATCGCGCGAAGGATTGCTCGATACGCCACGCCGCGTGACCAAGGCTTATGCTGAGTACTTTGGTGGTTATAATCTTGATCCATCACACGCACTCGAGCGCACCTTTGCGGAAGTTGCAGGCTATGACGACTTGGTGATGTTGCGCGGTATTGAGTTTACTTCGCATTGTGAACACCACATGGCGCCATTTATTGGTCGGGCGCATGTGGCTTATATGCCAACGAATTCAGTGGTTGGACTTTCTAAAATTGCCCGCGTTGTAGATATTTACGCACGCCGCCTGCAAACTCAAGAAACCATGACAGCGCAAATCGCGACCGCAATGCAAGATGGGTTAGAGCCGCTTGGAGTGGCAGTGATGCTTGAAGCTGTGCATTCTTGCATGTCTATGCGCGGCGTTCACAAATCCAACGTGGCAACGATTACGACGCAATTTGTTGGTGATTTCAAAACTAACCCGGTGTTGCAAGCGCGGTTTATGGAGTTGGCGCGAACGCCCAATACAGGTTTTTCGTTTTAATGTTAAAGAGCGACGAGACCAAAGTTCTTGATCTGAAATTTGGATCCGATGGTCTTATTCCGGCGATTGTATCTGATGTTAAATCTGGCGCTGTTTTGATGTTTGCATACATGAACCAAGCAGCACTGGATGCAACGGTGGAAACTGGTGTCGTGCATTTTTGGAGCAGGTCTCGGAATGTGCTTTGGCAGAAAGGCGAGACTTCAGGTGAAGTGTTTGCAATTTCTGAAATCCGCGTTGATTGCGATCAGGACGTTTTGCTCATTTTAGCAGAGGCCAAGGGGTTAGGTGCCGCTTGTCACACCGGCCGCACGTCATGCTTTTACCGCCGCATTGAAAATGGCGCTTTGGTTTTCACCGGCGAAAAACCATTGTTTGATTCAAAGAAGATTTATGGAAAACCCTAATCCCTCCCTTTTAGGCTGGGGCAAAGCAAGGGCCCTCATCCGGCCTGTTGGCCACCTTCTTGTATCTAGACTGTGCTCTGCTTTTTTGTTTGAAGTTGGGTGTGCGGAGGTAGATGGCGATCCACCTCCGCACGGCGGTTTTGACGCCCGTACCTTCTCCGATTGAACAATC
>JAYUOP010000051.1:0-4768 GCA_043760745.1 Hyphomicrobiales bacterium | reverse complement strand
TCCTTCCTCGCTGCAGCCAAATCCCTCAACAGTCTCTGGGCTGGGTTATTCGCCAGCCTCGTATATTTATGGATGACCTTCGTGCCCTGCTTCCTGTGGATATTCGCAGGCGCACCATACGTGCAGCACCTGCAAACCATGCCGCGCCTCTCATCTGCGCTGTCTAGCATCACAGCCGCCGTTGCGGGGGTAATCCTTAACCTGGCGATCTGGTTTGGCCTCCACGTGCTCTTTGGCACGGTGGCTCGTGTCTCGGGCCCCATGCCTATCTGGCTACCCGATTTCAAAGCCTTTGATCTCGCGGCATTTGTGCTGGCCATCATCTCAGCCTTTGCCCTGCTGCGCTTTCATGTGGGCATTCCGAAAACGCTCGCCTTGGCAGCAATCTTAGGCGTAATCTACAAACTCGCTTTGCCACTGATTTGAAAGTTTCAACCAATGACAACACTTCCCCTCGTGGGCTTGCCCGCCGATACTTATGAGAACCATGGTTTTCTGTTTCATTCACTTGGCGATAAATATGTGAAGGCCTTGGCTGATGTGTCCAAAGTTCTGCCTGTGATGATCCCGTCCATGGTAGATCCATTAGGCATCGACGATCTGCTCAACCATTTTGACGGCATCTTAATGACCGGCGCAGTATCCAACGTGCACCCACCGCATTATGGTGAAACGCCATCAACCGACCACGAGCCCTATGATCACAACCGCGATAACACCACGTTGAAATTGATCCGCGCCTGTGTTGATCGTGGCATTCCACTCTTCTGCATCTGCCGTGGATTTCAAGAATTAAATGTGGTGATGGGCGGAAGTTTGGAAACCGAACTGCAACGCGGCAATGGGCGGCTTGATCACCGTGCTGCACCATCAGATGATACTGATGTGCGTTACGGCCCAAGCCACAAAGTTATCATTACCAAAGGCGGCATGATGGAACGCATCATTGGCAAATCCGAAACCCAAGTGAACTCCATCCACCGCCAAGGTGTGAAATCTTTAGGTGCGGGCCTCAACGTCGAAGCCACAGCACCTGATGGCATCATCGAAGCAGTATCTGTGAAAGGTGCCAAAGCCTTCGCCTTCGGAACACAGTGGCACCCTGAATACAAAGCAGCGAATAATCCCGATTCAGTAAAACTCTTCACCGCCTTCGGAGACGCCGTGCGCGCTCACGCAAGGCAGCGCAGTGAGGTTTTTGTTGGTTCGCGCAGAAGCGCTTAGAGTCTGATCACTTTAAAATAAATCGTACCTAATACCGTCATTCCCGCGAACGCGGGAATCCAACTTGGCAGCACTTGGCCTTGTTGGAAGTTGGAACCCCGCCTGCGCGGGGTTGTCGACTTAAAGTAATAGGAAAATTATATCAAAACTATCGAATATATTGTTCAACCAGCTTCTGGGTTTCATATTTGTTTGTACCCGGCGGTATAATTTCAGACCAATGAATTCGAAGAATAAACTCTATGCGCGCATAAAAGATTTGCATATTGTTTTCCGAAAGTTGAGAAAGCTTAGGCACGTATTCTTCGTATTTTTCTTTCATGTTTCCCCCAGAAGCGCGCAGGAGTTCATACAAGATGCATCCGATATTGTTTCGCTTTCCTTCAGATTCTGATACGCTAATACTTATTTTCTCAATTGTGTCCACGCGGCGCAAAACTTCAACATGACAAGCTTCAGGCCCCCAGTTGATCAACTCCAAACCTGAGGCCGCTTCCAAGGCACTTTCGCTTTGAACGTTTTTTTGATCTTGAGAATTGAAATATATATTTACTTCAGAATCATGGCTGTTGCTGCTGGCAATTTTGCTTTCAATGTATTTGGGCAGGTGCTTGACCACCTCTTGCGATACACTAAAACAATAATCCATTTCGCAATGAAGCATAACTCTGGGGATTTTCAAGAACTTAAGCACTTTGGTATTTTTTAGGAACGCAAAATCCATGTAGTTTTTGATAAATGCATTTCTTTTTTCAGTGTCATCCATTGCGAACGACTGATTTAAGCAGGCGAAGAAAACAATCAAAACATAAAAAATCCGCTGATAGTACACACGCCGCTTGTAACAACTACTAACAACACCCCGATAAATATTGCAGACCTTTTCCAAACCTATTCGCTCCAAAAATCAAACCCTAAACCAGCGCCACCAACTTCGCCAAACTATCAATTTTTGCCGCGGGCCTGCCCGGAATACGATCATTAAACCCTGGAGTCCTCATCACGCGAACAGCCTGAAATCCAAACTGCGCCGCCGCTTGCGCATCCCATGCATTGGCCGACACAAAACAAATCGATGGCGCGTCGGCAATTTGCATCTTCTGCATCGCCAGCCGGTAAACCCGGCGGCTTGGTTTATAGATGCCGACTTCTTCAACCGATAAAACATGTTCAAACATTTTATCAAGCCCTGCATGGCGCAAAGCCGAATCCAACATAGACGGACTGCCATTGGATAAAACCGCACAGCGTTTGCCCTTGGCGCGCAATGCCTGCAAAGCCGCCAGCACTTCCTCATAAGCATCGAGCTTCAGATAAAGCGTCATCAATTCATCAGCCAAACCCGCTTCTGAAACGCCGTGAACTTCTAATGTATAATCGAGCGCATCACGTGTCACATTCCAAAAATCCGTATGCGTGCCCATCAGGCTGCGAAGCCACGTATATTCCAACTGCTTCTGCCGCCACAGCGTGGCCACAGCGGAGGCCTTCTCGCCAATGGTGCCTGCCAATTTTTCAACGGGCGAGGCCACATTGAACAATGTGCCATAAGCATCAAACACGCATGCTTGAATACCTTCTAGTTTTTTGAATAGATCATCGACCATATAAGCACACTAGTCAGCACACGGAATTTTTCAAGCTGCTGCCTGTGGGTAAATCAGCCGATGGAAGCAAGGCCTGGAAAAGTTTCAATCAGCCAATAGGAAACATTCTGCATCCAACCTGTGAGGAACATCACGCCTGTGATGACCAATGCGCCGCCCATAACTTTTTCAACCATGCCCAATTTTGATTTGAACTTTGAAAAGAAATTGAGAAACACATTAATACTGGCTGCTGAGATTAAAAACGGAATGCCAAGGCCGAGCGAATACACAAATAAAAGCGAGGCACCTTTGGTCACACTCTCGGTGCTGGCCGCAATTGAAAGAATGGCCGCAAGAACGGGCCCAATGCACGGCGTCCAACCAAATGCAAAAGCAGCGCCAATGCCATATGCACCAAGCAACCCAATCGGCTTTGCATCTTGATGATAGCGCATTTCACGCGACAGAAATGAAAGTTTGAACAACCCTAAGAAATTGAGGCCCATAATAATAATAAAAACGCCAGCCAATTGCGCCAGTAATGGCAGATAAGCCCGCAGCAATTGCCCGAAATAAGAGGCTGATGCGCCAAGTGATACAAACACAGTGGCAAGACCGAGCACAAACGCCAGCGCTGCCATCATCACATTGCGGTAATTACGCGCCTTGTCCGCACCCTCCGCGTTCTTCAAATCATCTAGCGAAGTGCCGCTGATAAAAACCAGATAAGGAGGAACCAAAGGCAACACACAAGGCGACAAGAAACTAATCACCCCCGCCAGAGCCGCCGCACCATATGAAACATCTAAAGCCATGGACACCTAACTGACATTGCAAAGTCATTCATGCAAGTCACGAGAACGACGCATTGTTCACTTGACAGTGTGTGCAAGTTGATATGTAATGTTATAACATATCAATATGGAGTATAAATATGCGCTACCTGTTATTATCTCTCCTCTGTGCGTCAAGTTTGGCAACATCCGCCCAAGCCGCCCCCAAGGTCGTCACCAGCATCGTGCCCCTCCACAGCTTAGTGTCAAGCGTTATGGAAGGTGTTGGAACGCCTGAACTCCTCATGCAGGGTCAAAATTCCGAACACAACGCCAGTTTCACCCCACAACAAATTGCCGATATGGCGCACGCTGACCTGGTCTTTATGATTGGCAATAATCTGGAAACAAAGCTCGGCGAAATCAGCGGAACTGAAACAGTAGCCGGGAAAGCCTTTATCAAGATGAATGAGATTCAAGGTCTCATCACCCACGCCATCAGAGAGGGCGGAACGTGGGAACCAGACGGTGATGAGCCTCCAAGCACTGGAGTATCGGCCGACCCACATATGTGGCTCGATCCCGAAAATGCCAAGCTGATGGTGAAAACTATCGCAACTTCGCTTGATAAGGCGGACCCCTCAAATGCCAATATCTACGATGCTAACGCTAAGAAAACGCTGGAAGACCTCGACCAACTTGAAGTTGATCTGAAAACCCAGCTTGCGCCTCTCGCTCATAAACCTTTCATCGTCTTCCACGATGCTTATCAATATTTCGAACATCGCTTCGGCGTAACCGCTGTCGGCAGCATTTCCAACTTCTCAGCAACACCACCTTCGGCCCAGCGGCTCGAAGAAATTCACAACAAGATAAATTCCAGCAACACAACCTGCGTGTTCCGCGAACCGCAATTTACCGACGCAGCAGTGCAAACCGTAATCGAAGGTACAAAAGCCAAATCCAGCGTGCTCGATCCAATCGGCGCAGATTTAAAACCGGGCCCGAACGCTTACGGGCAATTGCTGCGAGAGATCGCAAAAAATCTAATAGACTGTTTGCACTAACGTCTTCCACCGCTTGCGCACTACTGTCCGGTTAAAGTTCAACATAGCTGCAGCTGTAAGTTTGGTTTGGTTTTTTGGGCTTTCTTTATTGGCGGTGGTTTTTCTATGGTTTCAA
>JAYUOP010000050.1:0-12526 GCA_043760745.1 Hyphomicrobiales bacterium | reverse complement strand
AAGATGATGTAAAACGACTTGATCGCCTGATCACCGATATCTCTAACGCATCGCGCTTAGACGCAGAATTGGCCCGTGCTGAAACCGAAACTGTCGATTTGGCGAAGCTATTAGGTGCAATAGTCACTGTGGCCAACGAAACCCGAAAACTGCAAGAGTCAGAAATCATCTTGGTTGTTCAGCCAATCACCCAAGGCCATGACCCTAATACCCATTACCAAATTTCAGGGCACGATTTGCGCCTTGGTCAAGTGTTCCGCAACTTACTCGATAATGCGCGATCATTCTCACCCGCCAATACCAAGCTCCACATCCGGCTGCGTCGGTTAGGCGCCACTATTGATGTGCGGGTTGAGGATCAAGGCCCCGGTATTTCTGAAGAAAATCTTGAACGGGTCTTTGAACGTTTTTATACTGATCGTCCCGAAGCCAGTTTTGGCAAAAACTCAGGACTGGGCCTTTCCATTTCGAAACAAATAGTCGAAGCCCACAAAGGAAAAATATGGGCTGAGAATCGCTTTGGCAGAGCAAGCGCTGATGGCATCAAACCAAAACTCGGTGCGCGTTTTGTCGTCCGAATTCCGGCGCTCAAAGCGTGATCCAACCATCTATCCATGCTACAGCTATTGTCATTGATGGTTGCGGCATTCTGCTACGGGGGGGGCCCGGTTCGGGAAAATCAAGCCTCGCACTTCGTTTAATCGATAACCCCGGATATGGTGCGGATGATAAATTATTGCGGGCCGAACTTGTCGCCGATGATCAAGTTTGTCTGACCAAGCAGGAAAATGAAATCTTCTTGAGCCCACCACATAGCCTTCGCGGACTATTAGAAGTGCGCGGCTTGGGTATTGTGACAATGCCATATTGTAAATCTGCCAAGCTTTGCCTGGTAGTGGATCTTTGTCCCGGCGGTGAGATCCCCAGGCTGCCTGAAGCACAGGATCAAGAAATAGAAATACAAGGTCTCGCCTTTCGTCGCATTGCAATTGATCCATTTCGAGTCGCATCTCCGGCAATAATGCGCGTCGCCCTGAACCAATAATACGATAAACCATGCTTTGCGAATTGCGCTGGAAAGAAAAATTCCCAGTGCTAAAAGAGATCTCCAAACTTTACTGAGTAAATGATCCGCTATGTCGAAATCTGATTGTTATTTTAAACCATGATTGGACTTGTGCTGGTAACGCATGGCCGACTGGCGGAAGAATTTATTCATGCTCTCGAGCATGTGGTTGGTCGCCAAGAGCAAATTGCATCGATTTGCATCAGACCTGAAGATAAGATGGAAATCCGCCGCACCGACATTGCGGCAATAGTGGCGAGTGTAGACACCGGAGCCGGTGTCATCATTCTCACTGACATGTTTGGTGGCACACCTTCAAATCTTGCGATTTCATTTCTTGAAGAAGATAAAATAGAAGTAGTTGCTGGGTTAAATCTCCCAATGTTAGTGAAGCTCGCACGCGTGCGCCGTGATTCAAATTTGCAGCGCGCCGCTGCCGCTGCTCAAGACGCTGGCCGGAAATACATCAACATCGCTAGCCAGATTTTGGGAGATTAGACCCCATGACAATTCTGAAAGAATTGCCAATCGTAAATCAGCGTGGCCTTCATGCCAGAGCCTCTGCCAAATTTGTAAAATGTGCTGAAGGTTTTGATGCCAGCATCACAGTAAGTCGTGATGGTCAATCTGTTCCCGGAACTTCCATCATGGGTCTGATGATGTTGGCGGCGTCAATTGGCACGTCAATTATGGTCGAGGTATCAGGTCCGCAAGAGACAGAAGCAATGGCAGCTTTGGAGCAATTGGTAGCGGCTAAATTTGACGAAGATTAATGCGGTCGCCTCTGCCCCAATAAATTCTCAGTTGTAAACGCTTCTGCTAGTTGGTCTTCCGTCATCAATCCTTCCGCCAAAACCACTTCTCGAATACTGCGTCTGGTTCTTAAGGCGGTTTTGGCCACGTTACTGGCAACGGCATAACCCACATAAGGATTGATTGCAGTTACGGCCACTAACGAATGATCTAACAGCTCTTGGCAGCGCTCGCGGTCGGCTTCAATTCCAATAATGCACTTCTCGCGCAACACCGTCATACCACGCGTTAGCATCCGCATTGACTGCAGAATATTGAAAACGATAACAGGCTCCATGGCATTGAGTTGCAGCTGCCCGGCCTCTGCCCCCATTGTCACGGTCAGATCATTACCTATGACTTGATAGGCGATTTGATTGATCACTTCCGGGATCACCGGGTTGACCTTCCCCGGCATAATGGATGATCCCGCTTGTACCGCCGGCAAGTGAATTTCGCCAAAGCCCGCTCTAGGACCGGAGTTCAAAAGTCGCAGATCATTACACATCTTTGATAGCTTCACGGCAATGCGCTTCAGCACACCAGAAAACGTAACGAACGCTCCCATATCAGAGGTCGCTTCGATCAAATCGCCAGCCGCCACCATTGGCACACCAGAAATATCGGCAAGATAGGCAATCGCCTTTTGCGAGTAATGCTCTGGCGTATTAATCCCGGTGCCAATCGCTGTGCCCCCGAGATTAACCTCGCAAAGAAGTTTAGAAAACTCTTTCAAGCGGTCAATGTCTTCGCCAATCGTTACCGCAAAAGCCCTGAACTCATGACCCAAGCGCATTGGAACGGCATCCATCAATTGCGTGCGCCCAACCTTAATGACATCATTAAATTCGGCCGCTTTCACCATCAGGGCATCTTTGAGCAAAACCTGACTTTTAATAAGTGCCGGACATTCGCGCAGCATCGTCAGGCGAACGGCGGTCGGGTAAACATCATTGGTTGATTGCGATAAATTCACATGATCATTTGGGTTAATTTTTTTGTAATCGCCACGTTCTGCGCCGATGTGCACCAGCGCCAAATTTGCAATCACTTCATTGGCATTCATATTGGTTGACGTACCCGCACCCCCTTGTAGCATATCCACAATGAAGTTCTTATGGCCGTCGCCAGCAATCAACATATTGCAGGCGGCAATAATCGGGTCAGCGATGGCCTTCGGCAAAACCCCCAGTTCCAGATTAGTCATTGCGGAAGCTTTTTTGGTCATCGCCAGCGATTGAATAAGTTCCGGATAATGCCGAAGCAAGGTTCCAGTGATTGGAAAGTTAGCGGCGGCGCGCGCTGTGTGAATGCCATAATCGGCAAGTGCCGGAATTTTCAAATCGCCAAGTGCGTCGGTTTCGATCCTAAAGTTTTTCATTTTTTTCCTGATTTTTGATCAATTGCCGCTGAGCGTAATTCAAGTATACTAGGCTTCATATTCGAGAAAAAATACTTGAATAGTAGAATAAAAAACCAAACCTTAGGGAGAAGATAATGGATCGCCGCAAATTTTTTAAAACTGCAGGGGTTTCCGCTGCAGGAGCAACAGTTGCTCTGGCAACACCCGCCATTGCGCAATCAATGCCAGATCTGAAATGGCGTATGACGTCGAGTTTTCCAAAGGCCTTGGACACGATTTATGGCGCTGGTGAAACGTTCTCCAAATTTGTGTCTGAAGCCACCAATGGAAAATTCCAAATTCAGGTTTTCGCCGCCGGCGAAATTGTACCTGGTCTTGAAGCGGCAAACGCTGTCGGTGCTGGAACAGTAGAAATGTGCCACACGGCCAGCTATTACTACTGGGGCAAGGACCCAACTTTTGCTTTTGCAACCGCTGTTCCGTTTGGTCTCAATTCCCGCCAACAAAACGCTTGGATGTATCATGGCGGCGGCATGGATTTGATGAATGAATTCTTTGCCACGAAGAACTTGATTGCATTCCCTTGTGGCAACACAGGTGCGCAAATGGGTGGTTGGTTCCGTAAAGAAATAAAATCCGTAGCCGATCTCCAAGGTGTAAAAATGCGCATCGGTGGTTTCGGTGGCAAGGTGATTTCAAAAGTTGGCGTAGTGCCACAACAATTGCCCGGTGGTGAAATATACCAAGCGCTCGAAAAAGGTACAATTGATGCGGCCGAATGGGTAGGCCCCTATGATGATGAAAAATTGGGTTTCTACAAAGTAGCACCCAACTATTACTATCCCGGTTGGTGGGAAGGTGGCGCTATGCTCCACACCATGATCAACACCGCAAAATGGGCTGAGTTGCCCAAGGCTTATCAATCCATCGTCATGACGGCTTGCCAAGCAGCCAACGTCGATATGCAAGCAAAATATGATGCCCGTAATCCCGGCGCATTGAAGAAACTTGCAGCTGCTGGGGCGAAGTTCCAACCATTTCCACCAGACGTCATGGAAGCTTGTTTTGCCGCAGCTAAAGAAACCTACGCGGAAATTTCAGCCACCAATCCGGCCTTCAAGAAAGTGCATGATAACATGATGGCCTTCCGTTCCGACGCTTACCTCTGGGCGCAATTCTCGGAATATCAATTTGATAGCTTCATGATGGGTCAACAGCGCAAGAAAATGCTGTAACTTCGTTTACACAAAAAAGAATGTGGGCCGCACCAATTGGGCGGCCCACTGTTTTGATTTTGCATCAATGCTGCCATAAAAATTTAAACTCAAACACCGAGTGACCTGAGCCCCCTAAATTAAGTGGATAGAAGGTCAAACCTTGGGTTGCTTAAACTTTGCGAAGTGTCTCGAAGATTTAGAGTCTGCGGGCGAAAATTATTCTCATAGAAACTGATGAATTGTGCGGCGGTTAATGGTTTTGAAATGAGATAACCTTGGAAACAATCCACACCGGCAGACCGCAGAGCAATCATTTGGTCTTGCGTTTCTATCCCCTCTGCCACGGTTTTCATTGAAAGTCGGCGCGCCAATCCAACAAGCATATCAATAATGGCATCGGCACTAGGCGCCTGGCCAACCAAATCCACAAACTTCTTATCAATTTTGATAACATCGGCTGAAATATCCTGCACATGGGAAAGGCCATTGTGGCCGGTTCCGGTGTCATCAAGTGAAACACAAAATCCCGCTTTACGTGCTTGCTGAACGGCTTTGGCCATTGCTTCCATATTGGCAAAGCCTTCGCGTTCCGTGATTTCCAAAGTGATTTGGTTAGGTTCAACATCACTCTTTTTTGCCAAGGCAAGAATTTCGCTGACAAATCCAGTGGAGGCAAAATCACTGGGCGTAATGTTAAACGCCACCGAAAATGCAGAATTGTTACGAAGGATATTCTTGAGATCTTGAAATGTCTTTTGCATAAGTTGGCGCGTCATCGGAACAACTGTACTGGTCGCTTCAGCCATCGGAATAAACTGTGCAGGCGAGATAATCGTGCCGTCAGATTTTATCCACCGCGCTAAAACTTCACAACTTATAATGGTGTCGGTGTGCGCGCATTTAATCGGTTGGAAATAAGGTTGGATTTCGTGACGAGAAAGGGCACCCAAAATTTGTTCTTTGTCAGACATTGGGCGTCGAAGTTCACGGATCAAAACGGCACTAAGCAACGCGCCAAAAATAAATCCAAACCACAGTGCTTGATTTTCAAATCTGCGGTTCCAACGCTCAAATGCTTGCTCATCGAGTGCGATATCAAACGTAATTGGGAATCGGAGAGACGCAGCTTGGGCCGAAACGATTGGCATATCGTGCACAGTTTTAGAACCGACGCTTGAGACAATTTCGCTATCGTTGGTGATTAGTGAGCCATATGTATGGTCTCGAATGGCAGAGGGCAAGGCCGCAAACAGCTGCGCTTCAACATCAATGAGAACTAAAAGAGTGCTGGCCCCTGTTTCATGACGGCTGACACCTAGAATTTTGCGGTTGGCGAAGTCGACATTGAAAAGTGAATAAGCGGAGTTGCGCGCACTTTGGCCAGAGGCATAAGGCAGTAACTTTGCATTATTCAGAAGTGAATCAGGAAAAGCTGAACACAAAGTCTGTCCACTTTCGTCCAACACACGGACATCTTTGACCACGCTGCGTAAGTGAACTGCGCGTGCAAGATGTAACTGACCGGCTGCTGAGCATAAGTCTTCTGCAACTTCATCCAATTCAAACATCGAGAGGATTGCATAATCAATAGATTTTTCAGCGCCACCAACGATCTGCTCTGCCAAGTTTTTCAACTCAGTGATATTGGCTCGCTTCAAAAGCAGATTATGGATCTGGAGTGCTGCGAAAACTGACAATGCGATGGCAAAAATCACAAAAATGAAATGCCTAAAATCTCTCTGCGAAATCCTGTGTTTTTGAAAATGCACCAAGCCCATGCGACAGATAATAGACTATCATCGTTGCAAATTTGTTTCTGCAACTGTCAGGTCGTTGGTTTCAATGTTGAAGGTTAATATTCTTTCAAAACCGAGTTGTAAGCGCGGTCAACCAATCCGGTAGAAATTCAATTATGCGCGCCTCGAGAAGTTTGTCCCAACCTAAAAGGATAAGAACACCACTCATCACCAGTAAAGCGCCAAGAATTGCTTTTAAGCTTCCGCTTGTTGAAAGCATCTTGCCACGCCAACGCATGAGAACTTCGCGGGACAATAATCCGAGAATGAGCAAAGGTGTCGCTGACCCCAAGCCAAAACTGGTCATCGTAAGGGTCACTTCACCAAGATTTTCACCCTGTGCCGCAAGTACCGAGGCAGCTCCTAAAGTTGGACCAACGCAAGGCGCCCAGACCGCACCGAGTAAAAGACCAAGTGCAAATTGACCTCGATACCCACCAACAATGTTGCCGCCAAAGCGGTGATCAATCCAACCACTGGCTGGGCTAGCCTTGTTGGCTAACTGAACTTGCAAAGCTGGAAACGCTAAAACCACTCCAACTGCTACCATCATCACAGCAGCGGTACCGCGGAAAAACCCTTCATCGAGACCAATGTTAAATCCGACCAAAGCAACAAACAGACCAATCGTGACAAAAGATATCGTAAGTCCGATAGCGAGGAAAAATGGTCCCATCCTGCCCTGTGCTGAGGCAGCCCCTAGCGTCAGGGGCAATATTGGCAATACACAAGGCGAAAAAATTGTGAGAAGGCCCGCCAAAAAAGCCAACAATAATGTGCCGATCATAAAGGTTAGAGCGCTTTCTTCATCAACGCTTCGATACTTTCTGTACTGGTAATCCCAACAGCCCGCCCCACTTCATTTGCACCTTTGAAAACAATCAATGTGCTCTGCTGGCGGACACCAAATGCTTTTCGCACGGCTTTCTGATTATCATAATCGACCCGCAGAACAACAAAGCCATTCCTGTCTCCAAATAAGTCCACTATTGGTGCTTGCGTTCGGCAAGTTGGGCACCAATCGGCATGAAAAGCGATGACAATTGGTTTCCCGGTTGCCTGCGCTGCTTCAAAAGCTGCATTTGAAAATGAGGTCCGCGCCACTGCTTCCATGGGAGCAACAACTAAAGCAAACGAGAATAAAATAAGGCTACGACGAGATATCATTTGAAAACTCCTTGAACCCTCAGCACTACAGCGAATCCGTAACCTTGCTCAATCACAACCCGGTGAGGTGCTTCACAATTTCGTGTGCTTTTTATTGCCGTTCAAACCAATTCAACGCACGATCTGCCCAGCCGCGGGGCACCGAATGTCCGCCGGGATAAAGTGCAAGTTCAACTGAACCACCTCCAGCACATTCCAACCAGCGCCGCCATTTGACGTCGCCATCTTCACCAGTTGAGCTTGGTTCAGCATTCTCGCAGCCATTGGCACGACGAAAAATATCTATCGCTTCATAAACATTTCCCTGCCTCAAACCAACACCAACGGTTCGACCTTCAAGTGGCACTGAAGTGTCTTTCAAGCCATGGCTATGCAAAAGCTTTACTGGTCCGTTGCAGTTTTTGGGTTGCGGTCGCCAGAAACTAGCGAGCGTTGGTGCAAAAGCTCGAAAACTCTGTGGTGATTTGCAGGCCACATAGCTTGTCATCGAGCCGCCAATCGAAAAACCCGTGAGCAACATTTTATCGCGATCAATGTTGGCGCGTTTGGCGGCATCATCGGCCACAGCTATGATGAAAGAAACTTCATCGCGCCTTGCCTTGCGTGTCGGCTGAAAATCCCATGTACCACCTTCACCATCGGTTCGTTGTAAACCTTCTGGTGTGATCACAACATAACCGCGGGCCAGCATGATTTTGACCATTTTACCACTACGGATCAATCCCAATCCGGACGCTCCCCAGCTATGAAGCGCAACCACTGCTGGTAGTTTTTTGCTGCGATCCACACCTTCAGGCCACGCCATATGATAACTGCCCCCTGCGATTTTGCAGGCTGTTTTTTCGATTAAGCAACCCGCCCAAGCCTGTGAAGAGGTCAATGTACAAATTGCAGTCATAAAGAACAATTTTGTCCACATGATCAAGTCACTCCACGATATAAGTTTGACAGGAATTTTGAGTAGTGTCTTTGACCGACCCCCAAGAAAAGACGGGAGAAAAAATCAAACAAAACGCGACCGGAAGGATGAAAAATGACAGCGCCCCAATTAGCGCACATGTCAGCATGCCTAACCCAACAAAGACTTCGAAAATGTGAAAACGTAAAATATCAAGTCGATCAGGATGGAGGGCAGAAACAACTGGCCAAGTCGTCTTCAGGCCCAATGCAAATCGAACAACTGTTTTGATCCGCTGCATCATCAGAGTTGGTGTAACAATTGTCGACACGATCAACTCAAAAAGAAAGTCACGAAAAAGTGCAATTCTCAAATTGCGATGAGGGATCTGTTTCGCATATCCAAACAAGCCGATGAATTTCGGAACAAGAATCACAAGAACAATACTGACAACAGAACCTGTATAGGCGGCGCTCACCATGCCAAGATTGTTGATAAGGCCTGCCCATAAAATTAAAGCGGAAAACCACAGAATTGAATTCATGTAAGTCATCGCGCCGTGAAACAAATGCCAGCGCGAAACACCGTGAAAACCTTTAGTACCCAAAATTTGCAAATGTTGCAAATTGCCATATCCCCACCGTGCATCGCGCTTGATAAAATCAATCAAACTACGTGGGGCTGCTTCAAAACTTCCGTCAAGTTCGGGAAGAAATTGAACACCCCATCCGGCGCGTCGAAGTAATGCGGCTTCAACGAAATCATGGCTCATAATCGTTTCACCAACACCATCTTCATTTCGAATGCGGGGCAAACCTGCACAAGCGGCAAAAGCCTTGGTTCGAATGATGGCATTGTGGCCGTAGTAATTGGCTTCAGTTCCCGTCCAGCGCGCCGATCCACGACCAAGCGCCGGCCCATAGATTTTTGCCGCGTAGAATTGCGTCCATTGCCAGAGTGTTTCCCCGCGCAAAACCTTTGGCATGCTTTGCACCAACCCAAGGGAAGGATTCGCCGCTAATCGATCTACCAATTGTATAATGCAATCACCGGTCATTTGGCTGTCCGCATCGAGAACTAGCATGGCGTCATAGTCTGCCGCCTCACGCTCGATCCAAGCTCTAATATTTCCGGATTTATAGTCCGTGTTCTTCGGACGATTATGGTAGCAAATCTCCACATCAGCGTTTTCAACCATTGTTCTTTCCGCCACGCAAAGTTTTTGGTCGTCAGTATCTGAAAGCACAAACAGTTTAAACCGGTGCGTTTTGATAACTGACAAGGATTGTAAAAGGCTCACCCCATTTCCAATGACAAAACCAGCATCCTCACCATGCATAGGCAGCAAGATTGCAACATTCAAAACTTGAGCTGAACGCGTGCTCACTATTTTTGGCTTTGTCATCAACCCTAATAAGGCCGTAGTGGCTGGCACACTTTCCCAAGCAAACAAAAGCGTGGTCAAAATCAACAACACTGTTTCGGTATTTTGCAAACTGCCATCTCGAGTGAATAAAAAATCGAGAGAGAAAACAAAAAGGATACTAAGAAAAAACGGTGCACCCCAAACTAAACACCTTTCCAAGTAGGGCACAACTTCTCTTATGCCCGGTGAATTGTGATCAACAAAGCTCGCGTCAAAGTTTTGGTTTGGCATTGGCAAACCGACAGCGGCATCTGGCAGATTGCGTTTTTGAACGAGCGCGATATGAGCGCTCATTTCACAATAACTAAGGTTGGCGGACCGTTTGATTCCTTGGTTGGCAATTGGGTTTCAAGTGGTTTTGGAGCCTTCTTCCATGGCTCGCCTTTGGCAAATGTCATCAATATTGCAACGCCGTAAATCAAAACGAACCCAAGCATATTAACAAACACTGCGGCCCAGGCATTCCCGCCGTAGAGAAAAAGGATAGCGCCAAGGACGCGCGCCAAAACAACCGACGTTGCAAAAACCGCAAGTGATTGTTGCCCAACCCGGGTAAACACTGCCGTAATTGAACGCCTTAAGGCGCTACTTTGCAATCGTGCACCGCCGGGCCCCACAGCTACCCATGCAAGATAAGCGAGTGCTAAGAAATGCACATAACGCAAAAAACCGAAGTTGGTTTTATCGATCAGGATTTTCCAATCCGTGCGCCAACCCCGCACAAATTCAGATTGTGCAATAATGACATGCCAAGCAAATGGCAATGAAATCAGAAGAATGACAACCGCAACAATCACATATTCTTTCCGCACGCTTGGGGCCGGAATCCAACCAGACATGAACGCATAACCGGTAAAGAAAACAAGTTGCCATGCAAACGGGTTGAAGTACCAAAGCCGAGGTGAGTTGTTCGAAAACCAAAGTTCCGCTGGCAAATTTAGACGATAGATAGTCGCCAGACACCAGATTGCAAAACAGGCAAATAAAGCAATGAAAGGATGAATGCGAGCGAGAGCAACGACAATTGGCAACAGAGTCAAAATCACCACATACATTGGTAAAATGTCAAAATAATTGGGCACATAGGTGAGCGTAAAAAGTCCGATTACATTTGCGCCTGAAGATTTTAGAAACGGGTAGAGGTTTAGAGCACCCACCTCATCGCGGACGAAATATCCTGACTTATTGATGATTAACATTGCAACCAGCGTACAGAAAAATGCACCAATATGAACCCAATAAACTTGCCAAATTCTATGCAGTACGCGAAAGCTTCCGAGCATAAATCCGGCGCGCGAAAACACCGACCCAAAGGCAATAGCGGACGCCATACCGGAGCAGAAAATAAACATCTCAGTTGCATCTGAAAAGCCAAAACGCGCTGGAATATAGAGCGTCCAAGGATTGTTGGTGATGTGAGCAATAAGAATAATAAACATACCCAGACCGCGGAAGAAATCGAGCCGCACGTCGCGCTGGCGCGCTTGGCGAGCGGGGCTTATGTCTATAGTCATGTTAAATCAGTTCCATAATCTTAGACGGCGTGTTGCTTTGCCAAACCCAGTAAGGCCAATCGCTTGAACGTATACCCGTCAGAGGTATTATTGCGCAAGATTGTGCGTTCCTGAAGTAAAGTCTCGGCTTGCTCAACAAATCCGCCACGAATAGCGGCTTCAATACAAATGCGTTGGAACACATCGCGCTGCGCATGGCTGCCGCCGATAGTTTGAAGGTCATTGCGGGCATCGCGTAAATGCAACCAAGCGCTGGCATATTCACCGGATGCGAAAGCATGCATACCTCTGGCCATACGAAGTCCGGGATGAGCGATAATGCGTTGTGTTTCGCAGAATTCAGTTTTAGCGGCCGACATTCGGGCAATCAATTTTGCTGCCGCCTCGTTTCGTTCGCCACCGCAAAGGGCAAGAAGATAGTGCAAATCAGCAAATGCAAGGCAGCCGTCAGTTGCCCGCCGCTCAGAGAGATCAGCAAGTTCTTCCCACCGACTTCCAACATCAACCCCTTCAATCTCAAGCCGCGATAGGAGCGAAGCGGCATTTGAAACGTCGCGATAATCATCGGTTTTTTCGGCGCGAATATCACGATCATAAAGCTCTAGCACCGCTTGATAGTCGCCAAGGTCAAGTTGCATCAATGCTTTGTGCCACCAAACATGAAACCGAAAATTGTTGCAATGGGTCCAAGAGGATTCGCGGCCCTCAAGAAAACTCAAACCTTCGCTGGCCCTGCCTGTCATATCATAAACATGCGCCACCGCATGCAAGCCCCACGCATCATCATGCGCAAGCTCAATGCCCCGCCGGCCCGTTTTTTCAGCCAGTGAATATTCGCCAGTTTCTTCCAACGTAAAAGCGTGACATCCCAAAATATACCCAAGGGCGGGATGGTCGCTCCATTGATCCATTACGCCTTCAACCGACTTTCGCATTTCTTGAGAGCGGCCCATCAAGAAATGGATAGCCTGAATGAGTTTCATGGCGAGTGCGTCGCGTGGATTTTCATCAAGAGTGGATTGTAGGCGCGCAGCAGCCCTTGTCGGCGATCCATTTAGCCATTCGCCAAGGCTTGTAACAAATTCTATTTCGCGCGGCGTTCCATTTGCTGCCTTGAGTGCTGCGGCATGCGCTTCTCCTGCAATCACGTTCATCTCACTGCGGGCTAGCAACAAACAAGCAAAACCACGAACGGCTTGCCCGAGAGCAAAGTCAGGCACTGCAATCAGCAGCTTTTGCAAATTCGGTCCAACCGATGCAGTATGCGCAAGAATGCCTCGAACAATT
>JAYUOP010000049.1:0-2001 GCA_043760745.1 Hyphomicrobiales bacterium | reverse complement strand
CATTACAATCGATGGTGAAATCCGCGCGCAAACCAGCTAAGAGCAGCTGAGTTTTTTGAAAAGCAGGGCACTATGAAATTTGCGCGCATTATTGATCGGTTAGCAGGCCTTGGTGGCGATAAATGGGCTCTCCATATTGAAGGTAAAAATCGCGCTGCTGCTGGCGAAGATTTGATTTTCTTATCGATTGGTGAGCCCGATGCAAAGCCGCCAGAAGCTATTTATGACGTTGCGAATAACGCCATGCGGGCGGGTCGTTTTCGCTATTCCCCAAGTGACGGCGAGCCAAACTTGCGGGCAGCTCTTTCGCGCCACTACACAAAGCAAACCGGACGCCTGATTTCGGATAAGCAATTTGTGTTTTTGCCTGGCACCCAGACCGCCCTTTATGTGGCCGTGCAAGCCACCATCAATGAAGGCGACGAGGTTTTGCTCCCTGATCCCTATTACGCAACCTATGAAGGTGTTATTGCAGCAGCTGGCGGTATTCCCATTCCAGTTTTGCTCAGTCCGGATCGCGGCTTTCATCCCAATGCGGATGACCTTGAGAGGGCTATAACGCCGCGCACCCGCGCGATTATGATCAATACTCCCGGCAACCCAACCGGCACGGTTTTCACGCCTGACGAAGTGGCAGCCATCGGCGCACTTGCCATCAAACATGACCTGTGGATTATCTCCGACGAGGTCTATGCCACGCTGATTTATGGCAATAATGTTTTCACGTCCCCCTTCCACGACAAGACACTGGAAGAGCGCACGATTGTGGTCTCTTCGCTTTCGAAGTCCCATGCTATTCCTGGTTTCCGCTTGGGGTGGATTGCCGCATCCGAAGAATTCTGCCGCCGCGCACTGGATATCACCGAACCCATGCTGTTCGGCAGCCAAGCCTTTTTGCAAGACGCAGCGGCATATGCCCTCGATAATGAATTCCCCGAACTTGCTACGATGAAGACAACATATCAAGCCAGAGCGGAAGCCTTGGTCAGCGGATTGCAGGGTTGTAAATCGGTCTCTGCCCATTTGCCAGAAGGCGGCATGTTTGTGATGGTAGATGTCCGCAAAACCGGACTGTCTGGTGAAGATTTTGCACGGCGGTTGCTTTCCGAAGAACGCGTGGTCACCATGCCGGGCGAGAGTTTTGGACTAAGTGGCAGAGGCCATTTGCGCGTCGCACTGACGGTTGACGTTGCCCAGATCAGCGAAGCCGCAAAGCGCATATCAAGGCTAGCGGATTCGATAACTCACAGCACTTGATAGCCAAATTCTTCTGCTTGCTCAGTCAACCATTCCCAGAAACTTTCTGAGAAACCACGAAACACCGATAGCAAAAACGTATGTTCTCCGGTGCGCGTTAAATGGATGCCAACATGCGCCATTTGGGTGAGTGCTGACTTGCCGATTGTAAATTCATCAGTATGCAGATCAACTGGCGTTCCCTTTGCTAAAACCGCGCGGGCTTTCACACCTGAGACGCGAATAAATACGCGGCCATGACTTTGATCGGTCACGGCGGCAATGCCGATTAAAGCGGCCTGCAATTCACGATACAGCGCACCTTCTCCACGGCCATTGGCAGAAACATAGAATTGATCCGGCCCTGCCCAAGACACCGCAACGTTTTTCAGATTGGCAAGCGCATCATTCAGTGCTTTCGCTTTGCCCTTCGCCGCAATCACCATGACGAGTGACACAGGATGTACAACCGAGAGCGACACACCGGGTGCACCATAATCAGCGCCAAATCGACCTTGCAAAGCAAGGTCCGCAAGGGGCGAACTTCGCGCAACAAAAACTTCCACTTTTTTGGGTGCTTTAGACATGGAGGTTCTTATGCTCCTTATCAAAATGCACGGGATCACAAATTTCGGCATACATGTGAATACCGCGTAAACCATCATAGACTTTGACGATTTCACCATGCCGCGCCCGACCATTCGCCAACAACGCCAAACCAAGCCACATGTTCAGCATCGGCGACCACGCAACGGATGAAATATA
>JAYUOP010000048.1:0-2003 GCA_043760745.1 Hyphomicrobiales bacterium | reverse complement strand
AAAGTTTGGACGCTTCCGAACTTGTTGACCTATGGCCGTATCATTGCAGTTCCGCTTGTCGCTGGGCTTTTGATGTGGGGCACTGATCAATCGCGTTGGATTGCGCTCGGCATCTATGTGGTTGCGGCAATCACCGATTTTTTCGATGGATATTTGGCGCGAAAGTGGCAGCAACAATCAGCCTTGGGTCGGATGTTGGATCCGATTGCGGATAAGGTTTTGGTGGCTGTTGTGCTTCTCGTTCTAGCCGCCGATGGAATTTTGAAAGATGGACATATGTGGGCGGCTATCATCATTATTTCGCGCGAGGTATTGGTTTCGGGATTGCGTGAGTTTTTAGGCGAATTGCGTGTTTCGGTTCCGGTGACGAAAATTGCCAAATGGAAAACCACTGCGCAGCTTTTAGCAATTGGCTTTTTGATTGCGGGCCCGACGGCTGACAAATTTGTTCCGCACACCACGCAAATTGGAATTGTATTGTTGTGGATTGCGGCGGCTTTCACTCTTTATACGGGTTATGATTATTTCCGCGTCGGTGTGCGCCATGTGGTGGACGAGGAATGAAGATTCTTTATTTTGCTCGGTTTCGCCAAATTATCGGGCGTGGGGCTGACGAGATTGAAATTCCTGATAACATTAAAAACGTCAGTGCACTGATTGATTTTTTGAAAGCGCGCGATGAGCGTGTGGCTGAGGCATTCGGTGATTTGCGGACATTGAAAGTGGCAATCAACCAAAACCATTCGGCGCTCGATGCTTCGCTTCTTGGCGCCACCGAAGTAGCTTTCTTTCCACCTGTGACTGGCGGTTGATTTATGCGTCTTAATGTTTATTTGCAACGAGCCGGCATCGGTTCGCGCCGTGAGGCCGAGCGTATGGTGGCTGAGGGCCGCGTGTTTGTGAATGGCGCTGTGGCATTGCCCACCACGCCCGTTGAAGATGGCGATCAGGTGACATGGGATGGCAATACGGTTGCGCCTGATTTGGCTGCGACGCCGCGGCTCTTCTTGCTGCACAAGCCCATTGATGTTTTGGTTACAAATCGCGACCATAAAAATCGGCCGACAGTTTTTGAACTGCCTGCACTGAACACGCCTGGTTTGCCGCGATTAATGGCTGTGGGAAGATTGGACGTGAACAGCGAAGGCTTGTTGGTGCTTTCAACCGATGGGCCGCTGGCGCAGGCTATGATGCACCCTGATACGGCAATGCGCCGGGTATACCGCGTGCGCGTGCGCGGGCGGTTTACAGACGAGCAGATTGCTTCGCTGGCGCGTGGCGTTGTGGTGGACGGCATTGAATATCGCGGTGCTGAATTTACGGAAGAGTTAGAAAAAGGCGGGCGCACCAATAGCTGGTACCGCGTGGTTTTGACCGAGGGCAAGAACCGCGAAATTCGGAAATTGGTTCAACATTATGGTGGCATGGTGAACCGACTTATTCGAACCCAATACGGGCCGTTTAAGCTCGACAAAATTGAATCTGGTGAAATGATTGAAGTGCCGCAAAAGACCGTGGCCTTGCTGGTTCATAATTTGAAGGCTGATGGTTCGTTGAAGTAGATGGACCCAATTTAGACTGGTCTCACCCTTGGAGATTAATATGGTTGACGCCTCTGTTAAAGATGTAAAAATTGCTGCGACGAGCGGCGAAGCTGGTCGGCCAACATGCGCCATATCTGGTAAACCATTTCCAATGCGTTCATTACAGTCGCTTGGTAGTTTGCGGCCAACGTTGACTGAGCAGATTATGCGCGATCATCCCAAGCTTTCGCATGAAGCTTTGATCAGCACCGTTGAACTCGACAAATACCGCATGAAATACGTCGAAGACATGTTGCTGGCCGAGCATGGTGAGTTGACCGCACTTGACCGGGAAGTGTCAAAAAGTATTGCTGAACACGATACGATCGCTGAGAATATTGAAGATGTCTATGATGATCATTGCAGCATCGGTGACAAGCTTGCTGACAATCTGGCCAAGTTTGGTGGTAGCTGGTATTT
>JAYUOP010000047.1:0-12591 GCA_043760745.1 Hyphomicrobiales bacterium | reverse complement strand
TGAGCTGTACTAAAGCGTCAGAGATCGTTGCTGGGTTTGGCTTTGCCAGCGTTGTGCCTAAAAGCTGCGTTGGTAATGTTTATGCCTTCAAAGCGGTTCGTGGCGGTAAAGCTTTTGAGATTGGCGTGAGCGCCGCCAATGGTGAATTGACCGCGGTGAAAAAACTGCAGTAATTTTATAGCGTCGAGACGAAACTTGCTCCGATAGCGTAGCTGGTCTATGGCAAAGCTCTGAAAGGGGCTCGTTTGGCCATTATGCAGCTTTATCCAACGCCGGAAAACCCAGCCCCAATCGGGGCAGCTTGCGTTGGTTTGCCAGTTGCGAAGAATTTGACCTTACGGGTTATGACCGCACGGAAAAGTGCAAAACAGGGCACCGTTGTGATCCTTGGCGGGCGGGCGGATTTTCTTGAGCGCTATTTTGAAACGATGAGCGATCTTATAGCGCAAGGCTATGCTGTGGCGGGGTTTGATTGGCGCGGTCAAGGCGGATCTAGCCGCCTATTGAAGGATCCGGTGCGCGGATATCTCAAAAAGTTTACGGACTATGATGATGATCTTTTAGCAGTGATGACGCGTGTTGTCCTGCCGGATTGTCCGCCACCGTATTATCTCCTTGCCCATTCGACTGGTGGCCATGTGGCGTTGCGCATATTACAAAAACGGAATTGGTTTACCAAAGCCATTCTCACTGCACCTTTGATTGATGTGCACTATGGCAAGTGGCCGCGTCGGCTTGCACATGGCATTAGTTATGTCATGCGCGGCCTTGGACTTGGCTCACTTTATATATTCGGGCACAAGCGCGGACCGATGCGGCGCGAAGAATTTTTAATCAATCCATTGACCAGTGATCGCAAGCGCTGGAACCGGGATACCGGCACTTTGGAGAGCACTCCTCAGCTCGGTGTTGGCGGACCAACATTTTCTTGGATGGCGGCACTTTTCAGAAGTATTCGTCAATTTAAAAAAATGGATATTGATGATCGCTTTTGTTGTCCCATCATGATTGTGGCGGCGGGATTAGACCGCGTTGTTGATAATCGCGCGACGCATGAGTTTGTGGCCCGTGTTCCCGGAATTGTACATATTACGATGCCAGCTGCGAACCACGAAATCTTGATGGAAAGTGATGATATCAGGCAGGAATTTTTCGCGGCGATGAATTCATTCTTTGGCGGTTATTCAGTGTGATAATTGCTCATAGGCCAAATTGATGCGCACGAGCATGGCCGCTGCATAGGCCTTTATTTCTGCCGGCAACTCCATATTGGCATACCGATCGGGATGATAAAGTCGCACCAGTGCATGATAAGCGTGTTTTACGGTTGCTGCATCCGTTCCTTTTTCCAATTTGAGAATTTGGTAGGGGTCAAATTGGCTGCCATCTGAATTGCGGCGTTGCATATTTAACTGATTGGATTTTGGTACGTCAATAAGAGCCACTTTGCGAATGTCCGCTTTTGCAAGAAAAAATTGGCTGCCATCGCTACCGAGAACATCAATAAAATGCTCCGTGTTATTGAGCGCATCGGTGAGTTTACCCGACAATGGCAGTCGCATGTTGACCACTAGGATCGCTGCATCTGACATGGTGAGAGAGACTAATGCACGGTTGCCGGATTTATTGTTTTGGCTGTCAAACATGGGAAGCTCCTCAATTTTGGTCAAAAATCTGTCACACGCCCTTATTATCCATTGTAATCAGTTAAATTGCCTTTACCGAAATTGCGTGCTAATGCCCGCCCAACTCCAAACACAGAAGAAAGTTTCGGCGCCCCATGAATTTGCGCAACATTGCGATTATTGCCCACGTTGACCACGGTAAAACCACCATGATCGATCGTCTCCTCTCTCAATCCGGTTCGTTCCGGGAAAACCAGAAAGTGGCCGAACGAGCCATGGATTCGAACGATCTGGAGCGCGAACGCGGCATTACTATTCTGGCCAAAGTGACTTCGCTGAACTGGAAAGATACCCGTATCAACATCGTGGACACGCCAGGCCACGCCGATTTCGGCGGTGAAGTTGAACGGATTTTAAACATGGTGGATGGCGCAGTTCTTCTGGTGGATGCTGCCGAAGGCCCAATGCCGCAAACCAAGTTCGTTTTGCAGAAAGCTTTGAAGATTGGTTTGAAGCCAATTGTTTGCATCAACAAGATCGACCGCCCGGATGAGCGCCATAATGAAGTAGTGAACGAGGTGTTTGACCTGTTCGCTGCTTTGGAGGCCACCGAAGAACAATTGGATTTCCCGATTATTTATGGTTCAGCCAAAATGGGCTGGATGTCAAAGACCCCACAACAAGCCGATGACACCATGGCACCGTTGTTTGATCTTATTGTTTCGCACTTTAAGCCACCGGTAATCGAAGAAGGTCCGTTTCGCATGTTGGTGACCACTATTGAAGCCAACCCATTTTTGGGCCGGGTTTTGACAGGTCGTGTGCGTTCGGGTTCGATCAAGACCAACCAAGCCGTGAAGGCGCTCGATCAATCGGGTAAAGTTGTTGAAACTGGCCGGGTTTCTAAGGTTCTGGCGTTCCGTGGTTTGGAGCGTATTCCGGTTGAAGAGTGCTTCGCTGGCGATATCGTCGCGATCTCTGGTCTCACCACTTCTACAGTTGCCGATACGATTTGTGATGCTGCAGTGGCCGACCCGATCAAGGCACAGCCGATTGATCCACCGACATTGACCATGACCTTCCGCATCAATGACGGCCCATTGGCCGGCAAAGAAGGCGACAAGGTTCAGAGCCGGGTTATTCGTGAACGCTTGATGCGTGAAGCCGAAGGCAACGTGGCCTTGAAGGTCACGATTTCAGAAACCGAAACTGATGCCTTTGAAGTGGCTGGTCGTGGCGAATTGCAATTGGGTATTCTGATTGAAACCATGCGCCGCGAAGGTTTTGAATTGACTGTTGGTCGTCCGCGTGTGGTGTTCCGCACCGATGAAGATGGTAATCGTTTAGAGCCAATCGAAGAAGTTATCGTGGACGTTGACGAAGGCTTCTCTGGCATCGTGGTGCAGAAGCTTTCTGAGCGCCGCGCTGAAATGCGCGATATGCGGGCCTCGGGTGCTGGTCGTCAGCGCTTGGTGTTTCATGCGCCAACGCGTGGCCTTATCGGTTATCAGGGTGAACTCATGTCTGATACCCGAGGAACTGCCATTATGAACCGCTTGTTCCATGAATACGCGCCATATGTTGGCGATATTCCGGGCCGCCATACTGGTGCTCTTCTCTCCAATGGTGATGGCGAAGCTGTGGCCTATGCGATTTTCAACCTGCAAGATCGTGGGCCGATGTTCATCGAGCATGGCACGCGCGTTTATCAGGGCATGATTATTGGCGAGCATACGCGCGGCAATGATTTGGAACTCAATGTGATCAAGGGCAAGAAACTCACCAACGTGCGCGCTTCTGGTAAGGATGAAGCCGTGGTGCTGACCCCGCCGATCAAGATGTCGTTGGAAAAAGCGCTGGCCTATGTTGGCGAAGATGAGCTCGTTGAAATTACGCCAAAGTCCATTCGCTTGCGTAAAATCTACCTCGATGCCAATGACCGCAAGCGCATGAGTAGAGCCAAGGAAGCCGCCGACGTTGCTTAAACACTAATCCCTCTCCGCTTGCGGGGAGGGTCCGGCGGGGCCGGGGACCGGTCTTTGATTTTACACGCCGCCGCTACCCCATCCGGCGCTTCCGCGCCACCTTCCCCAAAACTTGGGGAAGGATTAGATCACTCCTTGTTGGCGCAAGGCGTTCCGGACATTAATTCGCCAGCGGTCATGGGTTTGGTGCTAATGACTGTTGCTTCGTCGACAGCGCAGTTGAAGTCTTCAACCAGTGTATCTGCAGCTTGCCTTGCGCGAATGTTGGCGTTTGGCAATGAGCCTTCAACGATTGCGACACGGCAGGAATTAATGCCCTCAAGCTTTGTCACACCAAGCCAAGATTTAATTTTACTGCTGTCATCAAAATCAGACACATTCCAGCGCTGAATGGCGGCGAAGGGTTTGCCGTCGCGCAAGCGCCATTCAATGGTTGGGGTTGCGGTGTTGAAGCCGCCAAAAGTTTGTTGTCCGGAACAATGTGTGCTGGGGTTTTTGCCATAAGCAATGAGCGTCCGAAGATCGCCTTCAGCAAAGTAAACCTGATTGGATTTATAGCCGGGGCAGATAAAATAAATCGAATCTTCGTCGCCAGGCGTTCCAAATGTCTTCTTACATTTATCAATGTTGTATTTGGTATATTGGCTGGAAATGGTTTCAGCACTGGCTGGAACAACCAATCCAAATAAGATGAGTGACAGGCTTAGCAATCTCATGGCAAACAAGCTCCTATCGTTTAGCAGCAAAGGATACCCCCATGCGCATTGATGCCATTTCCATCGGCCGAAATCCACCAAAAGAAGTCAACGTATTGGTTGAAGTTCCGGTTGGTGGTGAGCCTATTAAATATGAGATGGATAAAGAAGCGGGAACCCTGGTCGTTGATCGGTTTCTTTATACCTCCATGCGCTATCCCGGCAACTACGGCTTTATCCCCCATACATTATCGGGCGATGGTGACCCCGTTGATGTGCTGATTGCCAATCAGCGTGGCATTATTCCGGGAGCCATTGTTGCTTGCCGCCCGGTTGGCGTTTTGAAGATGCAGGATGAAGCCGGTGGCGATGAAAAAATCATTGCAGTGCCCGTGCCCCGCCTTACCCGGCGTTATGAGAATGTCCATAACTATCTTGACCTGCCCGAGATCACGATCCAGCAAATCGAACATTTCTTTACCCATTATAAGGATCTGGAGCCCGGCAAATGGGTCAAGGTTCTGGGTTGGGGCAATGCTGTGGAAGCCGAGCAAATGATCTTAGAAGGCATTGAGCGCTATCAGGGAAGTAAACGCTGAATCGCTGCTGACACGGCTCGGTTTTCTCTCGTTGTAAGAAATCGTTTTGGGAAAAAAAATGTGGTACTTGCTCAAAAACTCAATCAAACTTTGATCGACTTCATCCGTGCGCAACAGATGTTTTTTGTGGGCACGGCGGCCGCAGATGGGCGAGTGAATGTCTCGCCCAAGGGTCTGGATAGCTTGCGGGTGATTGATGAAACCAAAATTATTTGGCTCAGCCTTTCGGGCAGTGGCAATGAAACAGCAGCACATGTCCGCGAGCTTCCGCGCATGACGCTGATGTTTTGTGCGTTCCAGGGTGATGCGCGGATTTTACGGACCTATGGCACAGCGACCGTTATTCATCCAGTCGATGCGGGTTGGGCAGAGGCAATCAAACTGTTTCCCACTATGGCTGGGTCACGCCAGATGTTTGAACTCACAATAGATCTCGTGCAAACCTCATGCGGTTCAGGCGTTCCGATCATGGAGCTGATCTCAGAGCGTGGGCCAACCGAGATGCTACCATTTTACGATGCGATGGGCGAAGATGGTCTCAAAGCTTTTTGGCAGCGGAAAAATACGGTGAGCATTGATGGCAAGCCCACCGGGATTTTTACATCTCAGGCGTTGGAATCTTAGCACTCGCGCAAGCCGCTACGATGGTGTTTCGCAAGAGGCACGCGATTGTCATGGGGCCAACGCCGCCGGGAACTGGCGTGATACTGCCTGCAACTTCAGCGCAAGAAGCAAATTCGCAATCGCCAACCAGTTTGCCTTTGCCGTCGCGTTCAATGCGGTTGATGCCAACGTCGATCACACAAGCACCGGGCTTCAGCCAATCGCCTTTGACCATTTCAGCGCGACCCACAGCTGCAATCACAAGATCAGCACGGCGCACAATGGCGGGGAGATCTTTCGTGCGGGAATGCGCAATGGTGACCGTGCAGTTTTCCGCGAGCAGTAATTGCGCTACTGGTTTTCCAACGATATTGGAGCGGCCAATAACCACGGCTTCAAGACCGGAAAGATTTCCAAGCATATCTTTGGCTAGCATTACGGAGCCAGTAGGGGTGCATGGAACCAAGCTCTCTTGACCCGTAGAAAGACGGCCAACGTTGACAACGTGAAACCCATCAACATCTTTGTCGGGGTCGATGGCGCTCAATACTTTGGTTGAATCGATGTGGGAAGGGAGGGGCAATTGCACAAGAATGCCGTGGCAGGCTTTGTCATGATTAAGCTTGTCGACGAGGGCCAAGAGATCAGCTTCTGGTGTTTCGGTGGGCAGACGATGCTCCCATGAGTTCATGCCAACCTCAACGGTTTGCTTGGCTTTATTGGCCACATACACTTTGGAGGCGGCATCTTCGCCCACAAGGATCACCGCAAGACCTGGGGTTAAATTATGTTCGGCTTTAAGGGCGGTTACAGCTTTCGCCATGCGCGCGCGCAAACCTTCTGCGTAAGCCTTGCCATCAATGATCTTCGCCATGGGTTTCTTTCCTCTGCATCTTTTCAATGAACGCCGCAACGACGGCAACGTTACCGATAATCTGAAATGTTTTATGACGATTGGTATCGCCTGCAACTTGCGCAAAAGTGGATTGCGACATGCGTATTTCTTTGGCGAGAGTAGCAATCACAGCGGCGTTGGCCTTGCCTTTTTCCGGCACGGCGCAGACTTTTACCGCCAATGACAATGTGCCATCGGAGGCCGCATAGACCCCAGTGATTTCATTGCGGGATGCTTTTGGCGTTACTCTGACATCAAGCAAATAGATGCCAGCAATTTCGCGTAATGGTCCGGTCACAGAAGGCGGGAGCCGTAATAGGCCACGAAATATTGCACCGCTTGCAAAGCGAAAAGCAGAATAATCGGTGAAATATCAATGCCACCGAGATCGGGCAAAAACCTCCGAATGGGGCGAAGTAATGGTTCGGTTAAACGGCGCAACAAAACGGCAAATTGGCGCACATAAGGATTACTGCCGTTCACGATATTGAAGGCCATCAGCCAACTCAGAATTACCATGGCAAATATCACGTAAAAATACGCATTGAGAATTTGTAAAACGAGCCAAAGAAACGGGTTCATTATATGCTTTCAGAGTTTGTGTTTTGTCACATCTAAGTGCTTTGAGCGCTGCACGCAAGCACCGCGCAAATCTTGTTCAAGTTTTCCTGACTTGGTTAAGACCTGTTTAACGCAAAGATGACACAACCTTCATGCTTTGTTGCAAATGGTTTTATGACATGTTGCGTTTGGTATTGTTGGCGGGTGTTTTTGCAGGAGTGTTATCGAGCTCCGGCACATTCGCGCCTGCTTCTGCTGAATTTCGCTTTAGTTCGCAAAGATCATTGACCAAGCCCGATCCGTTTTTGAAGCGAAAGAAAAAGCCAAAACAAGCGCAGGTGGAGTTCATAGTTGCTTCATTGGCTCCGCAAAACATTGCACCAAGCTTGGTTCACAAAGCTTCCCTTGGGCCAGATGTTAACGCGCTTGATCCGCCGTTGATCTGGGGTAAATTTGATCCGAGATTGGATGCATTGCTAACTAAGATTGAAACGCACTTTGGCGCAAAGGCAATCATAAGTTCCGGATGCCGAACGCGCGCGCATAACACCCGCGTGGGAGGTGCTAGAAATTCCTACCATATGAAATGTATGGCGGCGGATATTTCAATTGTTGGTGTATCGCCCAAGCTAATCCGGGATTTTGCCATGGCCCTGCCGGAGCGTGGCGGGGTTGGCACCTATTGCTCAACGCCGATTGTTCATGTGGATGTAGGACCAAAGCGTCAATGGTATTGGGGTTGTGGTCGTCTCAGTTCTGGCTTGGCGCATTTTGAACTGAACTAACTGGCCCGTTCTTTGAATGAAGCTTTCTGAATTCTTTCAGAACTGTTTCAAAAAGGGACACCACTATGAACGGCATTATCCTCGCAACGGCCACCGCAGCCAGCTTGTTCAATTATTATCCGGGCTTTGAAGACCCAAATTCACGCATTGAAGCGGTGATGGATAAAGGCTTGATCGCAGAGCTCGTGGTCCGCTGCAATGTCGGCACCGGGATTATTGCCGCTTCTCTTATTGAGCGCACTTATTGCACACCCAATTTCCGATGCTATGCGTCGCTGGCAACCGCGATTAAAGAAACCTGCGGCGAATAATTTAAGCGCCGGATTCGCGGATTAGCACTTTCAGGACTTGGCGTGTCATAGCGGTCGCCAAACTTTCGGATTTGGCGGAGATGCGCAATACGCCGCGCTGCACACTTGTTGGAGCCGTGCCGACCTCAAGCGCTTCGGTCTTGATGCCATACTGCGCCGTGACCGGTGCTAGTGCATGTTGTCCATTATCGATCACGGCAATATCGCCGCCGTAGGTTGACGCCAGTGGGGCCAAGTCAATAATCTGGCTACTGGTTTCAGCAATGCTCGCGATGGTCATGACAATGCTTGGACTCGTTAGATCATCAGGGATGAAGGTGGCTGTATTGCCTTTAGCGACACGCGGTAAATCAATGCCAGAAATAAATCCACGCGAAACCGTGGAACCCACTGATTTTACCACGCCTAAAAATTCCGCGCGGCCAATCCATTTGCCAACATAGATGCGCGATGAAAAATCGCTAAATTGGCCATCAATTTGGGCCACAACAATAAGCCGTGCCGCCAATTTTTCGAGGCCGTCAGCCTTGGCGCGTGCGGCCACCAACTCTTGTTCAATCACTTGGCGTTCATCGCGATCTTCTTGATCGGCGGCAATGCGCTGGAGTCTGAGGTTAAGAAGGGCGATTTGCGCTTTGGTTGCTTCGCGATCAGCGGTGAGGGTTGGCGCTGAAATCTCAAACAATGGATCTCCCACTTTGACCATAGCACCGTTTTTGAAATGGACTTTTGCGAGCTGACCGGACGCTTCAGGAAAAAGCCGTTGGAAGTTCTCCGGTTCAAGAAGTGCCGGGGCTTCAATGCTACCGGACAATGGCAAGAACAGGCAGACCATACTAGCGATTGCCACTAAGCTTGAAATATAAGTGCGCGGCGTTGAGACAAGAGATTTACGCATAGACCACCACAGTTTCAGTTCACGCCATAAGGGCTGAACGATGAAGAACATGACCTCGCCAATGAGTAAGGCGATGCCAACGATTTTGATAAAGAAATGATAAACGAGTAATGCAATCCCGATGTAAAGCATCAAGCGGTAGATCGAAACAATGATACCGAAAACAAAAATGCCGAAGTCTTTGGTTGGGTTAAAATTTTCTGGTGGGGTTTCATTGCTGGCAAAAAGAATGCGGCGAAAACGATAACGCATATGGGCAAAAGTACGCTCATGCAGATTCGGCATGCCGAGCAAATCCGACAGGATAAAATAACCATCAAAACGCATAAGTGGGCTGAGGTTGATGGCAAGACTGAAAATCCAGCTCACAGTCGCAGTCACGAATACAGCACTGCGCAATGGTCCATCGGGCAGAAATGCCCAGAGGAAGAGACAAAGCATGCCGAGCAGCAATTCAACCTGAATACCAGCACTGTCAATCATCAGCCGTTGCTTGCGGGACTGCAGTTTCCACGCTTCAGTCACGTCGGTATAAAGCATCGGCACAAAGGCCATGAAAGCCACGCCGAGGGTTGGCACAAAACAGCCATAACGATAAGCCATATAAGCATGGCCAAGTTCGTGCAGCGACTTCACAATGATGATGGCACAAAGCGACACCATTGCGCCTTCAAAAGAGAAAACATAGGGGAAAGTGTTGATGAAACTTTCCCACTGCCGCGATACCAAATAAAGTCCGATGAGACCGATCAACACAGTGAACAGCACAAAGGTTTTGCTAAACAAAAACCTAACCAGAGGCCAAGTCGCGGCAAGAAAACTTTGAGGCTGAACCAACGGTAGCTTGAAAAATAGATAGCTATGAAACGCCCGTTTATACCAGGCTTGCTTGTGGGTTGATTGCTGATGTAATTCGCGCCAAGTTTTCTTTTCGGCCTCTTGCAGAAGCAAGCAATCGGTCAGCATTTTTAAGACTGCGGAGATTTCACCTTGTTCAGGGGTTCGACCAAATCTTGCAGACACATTAGCAATCAGCTGGTCTGGTGTGGCGCACTTGTCCCAGAGAGATAAAAGCTGAAAAGCTTCAAAAGAAATTTGGAAAAATTTGGCGGCAGCTGGGTCATGGATAACCCAGCTTGGCGCGCCCGAATGAGTTGGCGCTGCTTTAGAAAGACGTAAATCTTCCCGCAGTTTCGGGAGCGTGTTTACAGGCCCAGCCATTGGCGCATCGTGGTCAAAGGTTTACGGAACAGCCAGAAAGCCAAAGGAACATCACGGCCTGAAACTTGTGCAGTGCCATGGGTGCCAAGGCGTATGTCTTTTGACAGCGTGTTTTCCAAACTTGCAATCACTTGATAAGCGAGAACACCGGAGCTATGTGGGCGCGCTTCATAAGACGCAGATGTAACAATGGCTGACGCTGGGTTCACAGGATCAGAATCCAAGAAGGCCCGAACTTTGGTTCCGGCTTGAACGGCAATGCTATCTTGCAGTGGAACATAAATGCGGAGCTCTACCGCGGTTGGATCAGCCACATCAAGAATGCGCTCACCGGTTTGCACAGGGCGGCCCTGCCAATCGCGGCGATCCGTATAGACGACAACACCATCCGCTGGTGCTAACACAATAGTGCGCTTTAACATGTCAGAAGCAAAATTCAGCTTGGCTTTTTTCAACGCAACATCAGCGCGGGCAATTGCAATTTCGCGGCGCATCTTGGGGTCGTTGACAGCAGACTGCATGACCAGTTTTAAGCGCGATTCAGAAACTGTGACTTCCTCTTGAGCTATCGCTTGCTCATTGCGCAAGGCTGTATCTGACATACGAATAATCGGGGTGCCAGCAGATACGGCGGTATTCGGATCAACGAGTACAGCTTCGACAATGCCATCAAGGGGCGCTGCCACAGTTTTTGCGTTTACAGCGGCGATTTCAAGCGGTGCTAAGACTGTCATGGGGACAGGATAGAATCCAGCGAGGGCGAAAAGGCTCAGTCCGGCAATGGCATAATACTTGGTGAAGCTTTTGGCTTTTCGAATTTTGCGCGGACCAATGAGGGCCGCCCAAGAATGGCCATAGGTTTCGGCCAAGCGATCAGCCACCATAATATCAGATTCAGCCCAAGCAATATCGCGGGCCAAAAGCATGCCGCCAAACACGTGGCCATCCGCAAGCTTGAACGGCAGCCAAACCATGTCGCGGAATGGATAGGTTTTGTGCTCTTGGTCGTTTGGTGCAGTATAGGCTGGCAGTTGAAAGGCGCGGGCTTTGTCGAGGGATACGTCTTTGCCTAAAGCTCTGACGATTGATGCAATCCACACTAAATGGCCAACTTTCGGATCGACATGGGAAACCGCTGAAACGCCAGCAATGGTCATGCCTGATTTAGCACTTCCTTGAAACACAAAGACCTGCCGGCTGCGGGTAACCTTCATGGTTTCATTGGCAATGAAGAAAGTGAGTTCTTTAACGGTTGCAACGCGGCGGGTTTCAGCTTCGACTTTCAGCAGCATGTCGAGGCCCATTGAGGGTCTCGGTTCTGCTAGGCGTGGTCTTGCGGCTGCCAGCATCGCCATTTGCTCAGGCGTCAGTTGGGGCAGGCTTGCCTGTGGAACCGTGTTCATTGGCCGTTCCAGAAGGTGAGAGAACCGCTCATGCCCGATTGAATATTGGTTGCGCTACCAGAAATCCGACCCACCACTTTGATGGTTTGACTGACAGGATCAACAGCTGCTGCAACGCGGACAACTTCTGCCGGTGCTGCTTCGCCTAATTCATCAATTGCGATTTCAAATTTGGTTCCAGGTTTCAGCCATTTCAACCAATCCGATGGTAGGATCATGTCCACTTCCATAGCGGTCAGATCAAGAATTTGCATCATGCGGGCGTTGCGTTCTGGGACTTCAAAAAGATGAACACCAAGCTGGGCAATCTTGCCATCAAATGGTGCAAAGAGATCGCAACGTTTGGCGACAACGGCGATGCTATCACGTTCAGCCGCCGTCTGATCAACGCGAGCTTTGGCGATATCAACGTCAAATTGGCCGATAGCATTGTGGGCTTTGAGTTGCTTGTGATTTTTCAAAGTAATATTTTCAACTTGCAATTTCGCGGAAGCAGCGGCGAGTTGCGATTCAGTAGCGGCGCAATCAAAGCTGACTAATAGATCACCTTTTTTGAAGGCTTGACCCTCTTTAAATGGTAACTTGTCAATGGCAGCACCGATATCCGATGACAGCCACGCTTCATCAACCGCGCGCACAATACCGCGCGAAAGATCAGTGGTTTCAGCGTTGGCTGCGGTGCTGAGCAACGCACTCATCAAAATAAACGCCGACGCGATTTTTGAAATGTAAACTAGCTTTTCCATAACGCAGATTAAAGCGCAGCACGGTTAAAGTAGGTTTAAACGTTGTGGTTAATTTTGGGTTAAAGCGAGAGCAGGATTAGCGCCACGCTCGGTCCACATTTGACGCAATGTTGCGGAGACTTCGCTAACCGTTCCATCCGAACTCATGCCAGCTGGGAATGGATCCAAGCCAAGAGAAGCATAAATATTGGCATAGGCATTTTGCAGGTCAGCGTAAACCAGATCCAACTTCGAGTCGGTGACCAGAGCGTTCATTTCTTCACG
>JAYUOP010000046.1:0-2012 GCA_043760745.1 Hyphomicrobiales bacterium | reverse complement strand
CAAAAATTTTATTGCCTCAGGCGAATATTGCACGAGCACTCACTTCACCTGCGAAAGGCCCGATTCCAATATTCAAACCGCGTCAATTTCAGATGAAGTTGTAACGGAAGATTTGCCTCTGGCAGATGTCGATGCTGCACCCAGCCGCGCAAATTCCGCCAGCAGGGCCTCTCAGGACCAGTGCAACGACGTTAAAGCGAGACCCATTGCAGCGCGAATTGTTTCATCAAGCAATCCTGGCGACAGCCCGGCTGGTACATTTAACGGCGGCGGTACAGGCAACACGATCGTACCCGTAGATCCAAAGCCTCCAACACCATCACCAGTTCCATTGCCAGCTTCTGTTTGGTTTTTACTCGCAGGCATATCGGGTTTAGGCGTTTATCGTCGGTCAGCGCGCCGCTCTGGTAATCAGCACTAATTGGGTTAAACTCCGAAATAGGAGTAACCCATGACCAGCGAAATAATCCAAGGAAACGCAGACGCACAATTTTCAAAATTGAAGGATGCGTTAGCAGTTAACTTTGACGATGGCTTAGAACACGGCGCGGCTGTGGCTGTGATGGTTGACGGAAAACTGGTTGTCGATATTTGGGCGGGTCATGCCGACAAAGCCAAAACCAAACTCTGGCAACGCGATACGATCGTGAACGTCTGGTCAACTACAAAAGGCGTAGTCGCTGCTGCTGTTGCCATATTGGTCGAGCAGGGCAAACTCCACTATGACAAGCCGATTGCCGATGTCTGGCCAGAATTTGCAGCGCAAGGCAAAGAGCACATTACGCTCGATCATGTGTTGTCTCACACATCAGGCGTCAATGGCTTGAACACGCTTTTAACACCTGAACAACTTTATCAGTGGTCGCCTTATGTTGATGCCTTGGCCGCCATGAAACCCAATTGGCAGCCCGGCACAGATTGCGCCTACCACGCACTGTCATATGGCCACTTGGCAGGCGAACCCATCCGCCGCGTAACAGGAATGTCTGTTGGTCAATATATAACTGAACAGATTGCCAAAACACTCGGCGTTGAGTTCTTTGTAGGTTTGCCTGCAGCGCAAGATCACCGCGCCGCTGAGATGATTGAGGGTAAGGGCGCATCGGGATGGGTTGATGAAGTTCTCGCAAGCCCATATCCACAGGCCTGCATGAATCCAAAACCCGTGGCGACCAGTCCTAATGATCGCGCATGGCGTGCCGCTGAAATTCCCGGCGGCAATGGCCACAGCGACGCCAGAAGTCTCGCCACAATCTATGGCGACATCGCAGGCACAAAATCCAAACTTCTAACTGCGACAGGCCGGGACGAAGCCATACGCGCAAGGTTTCGTGGCCTTGACCGCAGCTTTGATATGCAAACAGCTTTTGGTGCCGGCTTTCGGATTGAAGATGAGATGTATGGAAAACGCGCTTCACCAAAAACCTTCGGCCATAGCGGCTGGGGCGGTACAACCGCCTTTGGCGATCCAGAAGCAAAACTGGGCTTTGCCTATGTGACGAATAATATGTTGGGCTTTGATACACTCGACCCCAGACGCGAGCGCTTGATTGAAGCGGTTTATGATGCGCTCTGAAATGGGCCACAACACTGTCGTCAAATGTTTAGCAGATAACACAGTCAGTTTAATTGATCAGCCGCGCCCGCAAATTTCTGACGGCGAAATTTTAGTGAAGCTGAACGCCTGCGGCATTTGCGGAACCGACATTGCCAAAGTTTACGACCCCTATTTTAAAAAACCCCAACAAATTGGTCATGAACTTGTAGCGACGGTTTTCGAAACGAAATCCGAAAAATTCAAACTGGGCCAGCGCGTCGCAATTGCTCACCACGCACCAGATCCCAACTCGCATTATACAATGCGCGGGTCAGCCCCTATGGATCCCGTGTTCAAATCCAGCAATATTGATCCATGTGGCTTTGCAAAATTCATCCGCGTGCCTAAAGAACTTGTCGCGGAAACAGTCATCGCCATCCCCGATCACGTGCCCGATCTGCGTGCCGTGTTTATG
>JAYUOP010000045.1:0-12686 GCA_043760745.1 Hyphomicrobiales bacterium | reverse complement strand
TCCAAGGCCATTGCTTGTTTGGACGTTGCAGATTTGGCGAACTCGGATGGCGTGAGCCAGCCGAGCCCTGAGTGCGGGCGCTGATGGTTGTAATCGTTTTTCCATGTGGCCAGTTCAACGCGGGCCTGATGCAGTGTTGTGAAGGCTGTGGCATTGAGTTGCTCGTCGCGCAGCTTGCCGTTGAAGCTTTCTATAAAGCCGTTCTGTTGTGGCTTGCCAGGCGCAATATAATGCCACTGCACACGCGTTTCATCAGCCCAGCCTAAAATGGCATTGCTGGTAAACTCGGTTCCATTGTCACTGACAATCATTTTTGGTGATCCCCGCTGTGTAATAATGTGGTGAAGCTCGCGAGCCACACGCAGGCCCGACAAGGACGTGTCAGCGACCAAGGCAAGGCATTCTCGCGTGCAATCATCAATCACGGTGAGCACCCTAAACCTGCGCCCATCGGTCATTTGATCTGAGACAAAATCAAGGCTCCAGCGCTGATTAGGCAACATTGGCACAAGCATGGGAGCGCGTGTTCCAAGGGCGCGTTTGCGACCTCTGCGTTTGCGCACAGACAGCTTTTCCTCGCGGTAAAGCCGGAATAGGCGCTTGTGGTTGACAGTGATACCCTCGCGCCGCAGCAGCACATGGATGCGCCGATAGCCAAAGCGCCGCCGTTCAATCGCAATCGCTTTCATCCGCTCGCGCAAAGCTGCATCGTCAGGTCTGACAGACGCATAGCGCATCGTCATCCGACAGCAGTCCAAAAGCTGGCACGCCCGCCGTTCGCTCATCTCATGGTCAGCCTTGAGAAGTGCGACAGCTTCCCGCTCCGCAGCGGGCGTCACCATTTTTTTCCAAGAAGGTCTTTCAGTGCAACGTTGTCGAGCATGCCATCTGCCAGCAACCGCTTCAGCTTGGCGTTCTCGTCCTCAAGGCCCCTTAACTTCTTGGCCTCAGACACATCCATGCCGCCAAATTTGGCTTTCCATTTATAGATACTGGCATCACTCACGCCATGCTTGCGGCACAAGTCCGAGACCGAAATCCCAGCCTCGTGTTCCTTCAATATCCCAATAATCTGCTCTTCGCTAAATCTGTTCCGTTTCATCCCTCTGGTCCTTTTCCATGAGCCAGAGCTAACTTCAATATGGATTAAGATGCGGGGGCAAGGTCAAATAGTACCAGCAATGACCGGCCGCCGCGCGCCATCCATGCGGTTGCAACATCAAAGATAAATCGCCGACCAATACCCCGCCGATAGTAATCCTGATGGTTATAGATGGCATAGATTTCACCATCAGTTATTGCTGTCATATTGCCATGTTCGTCGCGTACTGGCCCCGCTGACACAAAGCCAACAATCCGCTCGCCATCACAGGCAATGAATGAAACAACGTCTTGATCCGCAATCGTCCGTCGCTAACCCTCGGCTCGTTTTTCAACCGACAAATCACGCAAAAACTGATCGGGGAAAATCCCGGCATAGGTTTGCTGCCAACAAAGAACATGCAGTGCCGCAAGTTCTGAAATGTCTGCGGTTGCAGGTTTGCGGAATGTGATCATAAGTGTTTAACGAGACTTTGGTGCCGCGAAAGCACGCGCAAAATCTGAAGGTCATTTTCTATAATTGTGTACACAATTAAATGAGATCTATGAGGATGAATGCGGACAGGTTGACCATATTCAAAATGTTCACGCGCCATTTTAGGGTTCAAAGAAATCAGTTCAATCACGTCCAGTAACTCTGTCGAGTAGACTTCTGTTTGTGCCAAGCCAAAGCGCTCAAAGCCAAAACGGTAAATAGTCTTTAAGTCACGTTCTGCAAGTTCTGTTTTGCGGATACGCATTCATGGACCAACAGTCGCACGCATTTTTTCCAAAGTGTCTGATCGCGAGTAGTCGCTCAACGGGCTTTCAACTCCTTCACGAATTGATTCTCGCAAATAATTTTTATAGTCTTTCAGTTCCTGCTGCTTTCTAAGCACATCGCGCAAATAGTCACTTACATCACTATAGTTACCCTCAGCAACACAGGTTTCAACAAACGCCTTTAGCCCCAATGGCAATGAAATATTCATATCAACCATGATTAAAAACTCCTTTTCGTTCCCACTATAACTCTTCCAACTCATCAATCAATCCCGAGATCACACTCAAGCCCTGTTGCCAGAAGGCAGGGTCTGAAGCATCCAAACCAAATGGTTTCAGCAATTCTGAGTGATGTTTTGTGCCGCCGGCTTTGAGCATGGCGAAGTATTTCTCTTGGAAACCGACCTCACTTGTTTGATAGCGCGCATAAAGTGAATTCACCAAGCAATCACCAAACGCATAGGCGTAAACATAAAATGGTGAATGAATAAAATGTGGGATATAGGTCCAGAAGGTTTCATAGCCCTGACCAAATTCTATCGCGTCACCGAGGCTTTCATTCTGCACACCCATCCAAATCGCATTGATTTGATCCGGTGTCATTTCACCATTTTTGCGGGCTTCGTGAACACGGCGTTCAAAGGTATAAAACGCAATCTGACGCACCACAGTATTGATCATGTCTTCAACTTTGCCGGCGAGCAAAATCTTACGTTTTTTGCTGTCTGTGGTTTTCGCCAACAATGCTTGGAAGGTGAGCATTTCGCCAAAAACACTTGCGGTTTCAGCCAGTGTCAATGGTGTGGACGCCATCAATGCGCCCTGCTCCGCTGCCAGAACCTGATGCACACCATGGCCAAGCTCATGCGCCAAAGTCATCACATCGCGCGTCTTGCCTTGATAATTTAACAGCACATAGGGGTGCGCGGAAGGAACTGTAGGGTGCGCAAAAGCACCCGGCGATTTTCCCGGACGCGTAGGTGCATCAATCCAGTTTTTATCAAAAAACATTTGTGCAATATCAGCCATCTCCGGAGAAAATGCTCCGTAGGCGGACAATACCATGTCTTTAGCTTCTGCCCACGGCACTTCGCGATTATCCTCGGCGGGCAAGGGCGCATTACGATCCCAATGCATGAGCTTTTCCTTGCCCATCCATTTCGCTTTCATTTTGTAATAACGGTGCGAAAGTTTTGGATAGGCCTCTTGCACAGCGGCAACCAGTGCGGCCACGACTTCTGGCTCCACCCGATTGGATAAATGTCGCGCGTCCGCAATATCTTTAAACCCACGCCACCGATCTGAAATATCTTTGTCTTTGGCGAGCGTGTTGGTGATCAACGTAAACAACTTTACATTTGCGCCAAAAACTTTTGCCAGCGCTTCAGACCCTTTTTGCCGAATAGAGCCATCTGGGCTCTGCATCAAATTGAGCGTTGGTTCGAGAGCGAGCTGTTCGCCATCAACTTCAAATTTCAAGCCAGCCATGGTTTCGTCAAACAACCGGTTAAATGCGCCAGCGCCCGTTTGCGATTTTTCCAGAAACAATTCTTCAATCTTATCATCTAGCTGATAAGGCTTCTCTTGCCGCAGATTATCAATCCAAGGTTTGTAATGCGACAATGCCGGGGTAGCCAAAGCCGCTATCATTGCGTCATCAGAAATCCGGTTCATTTCCAATTCAAAGAATAAAACTGTTGTAGAAATTTCGGTCAGCTTTGCGCTGATATCACCATAAAACTTAGCGCGTTCCGAATCGGTAGTGTCGCCAACATAATAAAGTTGCGCATATGAGCCGATCCGCCCGAGCAAGTCGGACATTTTTTCATAAGTACGCAAACCTTCGGCCAAAGCAGCACCAGATAGACCAGCCAATTTCCCTTTATAGCTGTCAGCAAATTCCGCCGCCACCTTAGTGCATGTCGCAATATCCGCCGTCAAAATCGCCGAAGCAGGCGAATCATAGAGATCATTGAGGTTCCATTCGGGAAGTTTGCCTAAAGCAGTTTGCGCGCTCATGTTTTGTCCTTTTCAGTGATTTCATTGATATGGCGGAGGTTCTGCCGGAAAACAACGGGGGCAATTGTCATAAACGCCGAGACCTGTCCCCAAATCGGTCCGTTCATTAATCAGGCATTTACCCTTCGCTGTCACATTACTTATTAAGAGCTGGATGTTTCTCACGAAAATCAAAAGAGCTTGAAGAGTTTAAAGAGTTAGTAGCGCCCTTATGACATCACGTGTTTTGATCGTTGAAGACGAACCGGCCCAACGTCGTATCCTTGAGGAAATGGTCAAGCGCTTCGGCTTTGATGCCATTCCAGCGGCCAGTGCGGCTATGGGTCTCGAAACTTTATCAAGGCCACAAGGTGCGAGCATTGAACTCGTCATTCTTGATCTCGTCATGCCCGGCATGGATGGCATCGAGTTCCTCGAAAAAATGCAAGCTATTCGCGGCGATATTCCGGTTATCGTGCAAACGTCACAAGGTTCTATTGAAACCGTCATTAAAGCCATGCGGGCTGGTGCCGATGATTTCGTGGTCAAACCAATTTCACCTGAACGTTTGCGGGTTTCTATTCAAAATCTGCTCAAGGTAAACGCACTCACCGAAGAGGTAAAACGGCTCAATAAAAAAGTAGGCGGTGCGCTTACTTTTGATGACCTCATCGCAACTTCCCCCGGCATGGCAAACGTTATTCGCCTTGGCCGGCGTGGCGCACAATCCAATATACCGATGTTAATTGAAGGCGAATCTGGCGTTGGTAAAGAAATGGTTGCCCGCGCTATTCAAGGTGAAAGTGACCGCGCTGGAAAACCTTTTGTCGCCGTGAATTGCGGTGCCATTCCAGAAAATCTCGTTGAATCAATTTTGTTTGGTCATGAAAAAGGTGCTTTCACCGGTGCTGCAAACAAACACCTTGGTAAGTTTTTAGAAGCCGACGGCGGCACCTTGTTCCTTGATGAGGTCGCCGAATTGCCACTTGATATGCAAGTGAAGTTACTACGCGCTATTCAAGAAGGTGAAATTGATCCCGTTGGCGGGCGCAAACCCGTGAAAGTCAATTTCCGCCTCATCTCTGCCACCAATCGCGACATGATTGAAATGGTAAAAGCGGGTCAATTCCGCGAAGATCTTTATTATCGCCTCAACGTTTTCCCGGTCATGGTTCCAGCTTTGCGCACGCGAACTGAAGATATTCCAGCACTAGTTGATCACTTCATCACCAAATTGGCGGCCGAAGAAGGTCGTAAAGTGCGGGGCATTGCCCCTGATGCTTTGCAAATGTTGAAAGCATACGCTTGGCCAGGCAACGTGCGCCAATTAGAAAACACCGTTTTCCGCGCCATTGTACTTTGTGAATCCGACATTCTAAAAATCGAAGATTTCCCACAAATTGCGTCTCTTGTTGATGGTTATGAAATCAAAATCCCGCCAGCGCCCCAGCTTCCCGACAAGCCAGCGATTGCGTCCGGTGCAGCCATGACAGGAGCGGCCTCCCCAATGCGCGCGCATGGTCAAAATGTCAGCGATGGTGTAGCTTATGGCATTCCAGTCGTAACCGACGGCGGCCATTTGCGGAAACTTGAAGACGTTGAAGCTGATATGATCCGCTTAGCGCTTAATCGTTATCGCGGACAAATGTCAGAAGTTGCCCGCAAACTTGGTATTGGTCGCTCAACACTTTATCGCAAAATGCGCGATCTTGGTTTGGACGAAATCGCGAGTTAATTTGTTGCAACTGTGGCTAGAATACCGCGCCACAGTTCTTGCCAAATACCTCTTATGTGTGGCATAGAAATACCACAAGTGGGCGGGGCCATTTCGTTTTTGAATTCCATAGGTGTGAAATGACTAAGCTTCTCTCGAAGCTGGCTGTAAGTCTAGTGGCCCTCGCCATTATCAGCCAATCTGCCCTCGCTGAAACGCAACCCCGCAAAAAACGTAAAGGCTTTTTTGAAAGTCTCTTTGGCACGTCTGACAGAGTTTCGACGAGCAAAAAGCGGCGCGCCTTTGATCGCAACAACGATAACTGGTGGCAAAATGACAATCAAGACGTGCGTATTATCTATGGCACCGGTGGCAATGAGCCATCGAAAAAAACAAGCAAGAAGCCCAATAAAAAACTCATCATCGTCAATCAGACGGCCAACGCGGATCCCGAAGGCATCCCTGGATTGGGAACCGGCAATGTGGAATATATAGCCCCACTCCTTCAACAAATTCATGACCAAAGCTTTGCAAAAATTGCAGTCAGCGGCACATTTGAAACTGCAATCCGTGACGTTCTGGCAAACAAATCCAATGGCCTGCGCGCGGTAAAAATTGAGCGCGAAGCGATCCTGAGCTATTATAAAACTACTGGGTTCAAACCGTTCTGGCTGCAAAATGGTGCCGTCGCCGACCGCGCCAAAGCTCTTATTGCGAAAATGGCCAGCGCCCAAGAAGATGGAATGGAGCAACTCAACTATTTGCCGGTCGTTCTTTCTTCATTTGAAGATCAATCCTATTTTTCAACAACAGATGCCGCTGAATTAGCAAAGTTTGATGTGGCTTTAACTGCTGCAGCACTGCGCTACGCTCAACATGCTTCCGGTGGCCAGTTTATTCCCAATCGGCTTTCGCTTTACAACGACATCAAAACCGAACCAGTTGATGTGAGCCAAGCTTTGCGCGTTTTGAATTGGACACCTTATCCTGCCGAATACCTCACCGGTCTTCAGCCGAGCCACCCCCAATACGCAATCATGAAAGCCGCCTTGGCAAAGCAGACAAAACCATCTGAACCATCCGCCGCAATTCCCGATGGTGACCGGGTTAAGCTTGATCAAAAAGACCAGCGCCTTATTGCTGTGCGTGATCGCCTCGAAGAACTTGGTTTTGAAGCGACTTCAGAAACTGCTGCTGACCTGATTGTTCTCGATGCCGAACTCGCCAAGGTGTTAAAGAAATTCCAAACCGCTAACAAAATAAAGGGCACCGGAAATCTTGATGCTGCAACCGTAAAAGCCCTCAATCTGGATCGCAGCAAAGCCAATCTTGATCGCCTCGTTGTAAACATGGAGCGTTTGCGCTGGCTGCCAAAATCACTGGGCGCGCGCCATATTTTTGTAAACCAGCCGGCTTATGAAGTGCGTGTGATGGATAAAGGCCAGCAAATTTGGCGTAGCAATGTGATCATTGGTCGTGAAATGACCCAGACCTCCGCTTTCCATGATCAAATGGAAACTGTGGTTTTCAATCCGTCTTGGGGCGTTCCCCAATCCATTCTTGTGAATGAGTATTTGCCCAAGCTGCGCCGTGATCCCGCTTATTTGGACAAGCAAGGCTTTAAAGTTGTGAACGCTGAAGGTAAAGTTGTGCCGTCGCGGTCAATCAATTGGTCTGCTGTTGGCAATGCACCCCCATACGGTGTTCAACAGCCCCCCGGCGGCGATAATGCTCTGGGTGAGTTGAAATTCCTCTTCCCGAACCAACACTCAATTTATATGCATGATACCCCAAGCCGCAAGCTTTTTGGGGAAACTACCAGAGCTTTCAGTCATGGCTGCGTACGGGTTCAAAATCCGCGTGAATTTGCGTCTGTCCTTCTGGGTTGGGATGCTGCTGAAATTGATGCTGCCACCGATAGCGGCGAAAGCACCTCGCAAAAGGTGAAAACGCCAACCCAAGTCCATATCACTTATTTCACTGCTTGGCCGAATGAGACTGGAATCGTTCAGTTTTATGCTGACGTTTATAGCAGGGATGCCAACATGCTAAAGGCTTTCGCCGAGCAAAGCCGTGCGCGCCAAAACTTATTGGCGGCAAAAATCGTCCAAAACTGAGAAAATGCCATCTCGCCCCGGCTTTTAAACCTCCGTTAATCATAATCTGGCAAGTTGTCTCAATGTGCTGCCTCAGTGAGGCCGCATTCTTGTTCGATGTCCCCGGTTAGCGTATATGGGCTTAAGTGCCTGACACACGTTGGATCGGAAATTTTTAGGGAACTGGGATTTCCACCCGGTGTGTGTGTTGAGTATGAGTAATTTTAATCTGGACGTTGGACATCGCCCTTCATTGATCAATCGCATTAAAAATACGCTGGCAACCACTGCCCTCGTGTCCGCACTTGCTTTCAGCATGTGGACTGGCTTTGCCTCGCCTATTGAAGCCGGTGGCGAAACCCGAACGCTTTCGATGTATTACAACAATACCAAAGAGAGCCTGACCGTTACCTATATGCAAAATGGCCGTTATGTTCCTTCGGCCATGAAAAAAATCAATTATTTTCTGCGCGATTGGCGTCGCAACGAGACCACCAAGATGGACCCAAAGACTATTGATCTTATGTGGGAACTGCATGCTGACTTGGGGTCGAACCGCCCAATTCATATTGTTTCGGGCTATCGCTCACCTAAAACCAACTCATTCCTGAAAAAAATTGGCCGCAACGTAGCTAAGAAAAGTCAGCACATGGCTGGCAAAGCCATCGATCTTTATTTCCCTGACGTGCCAACAATTAAAATTAGGAACTCTGCCCTGGTGCGTAAAGTAGGCGGCGTTGGCTATTACAGAAGCTCCGGCGGTCCAACCGGATTTGTTCATATTGATAGCGGCAACGTGCGTCATTGGGGACCTGGCATTAGCAAGGCGCAGTGGGCCCAAATTTTCAAAGAAGGCAAGAAAACTGTTGGCAAGCGCCGCAGCAAGCAAGATCAAACTTTGATAGCTACAGCTGAAGAATCTGCGCCACCACCAAGTATCGAAAGTGCTTACGAAGGTGCTGATGATGAAATGGCCGCATTGAGCGCCTCTGCCTCGAAGTCACCAAAGAAACCTAAAGCTGAACCTGTTGCAGATCAACCGAGCGCCATTGAGCTCATGAGTGCCAATATAGTTCCCGTGCCAAAGGTTGAAGTTGAGCCAGCTGCCGAAGCTGATGCGCCGTTTGAATTTGCCAAGGGTTATCCAATGCCAAAGCCGCGCAGCAAGCCTTTGGAAATTCTCATGATGGCCGCCGCCAATATGAAGATTGAACCGGCCAATGCGCCGCCGCCAACCCTTGTTATTCGCGAAAAGCCAAGCCAAGTGGCTGATAGCGCTGCCGATGTTTCGGTTGACGCGAACTTCACTGAAGAACCAGTTATTGAGCAAGCCTCTGCTGCCCCAATCAAAGGCAGTTTTGCTCAGTCTTTGGCCGATGGCTCTGCCAAAGGTGCGCCATTAATCAAGCCTGTCATGGCATCTGCCGCCGAAAGCGATATCAACTGGTGGCCCCAGCTTTTGTTTAATCCTGACAAAGCAATCCGCCGGGATGGTCGTCCATCTCTCTTTGAAGGTGATGTGATCCCAATGGAAGCAACGCTTTCAGGCAGTGGCGCAACCCAATCCTCCGCCGAAGGCAAAGGCGATCTCGAATTGGAAGTCGTCCGCGAAGGAAAAGGCAACTTAGAACCATTGTTCTTGAAATCAGCCTCTAATTAAATTCGCTAAGGCATCGCATGATCAATTGTTCATGCGATGCTAAAGCAGTTTTGCTCATGCATTCTTGTAGTATGGCTCAACCGTACCTCTGACCTTAACTGTCATTGGATTGCCATAGCGGTCTTTTGACTTTCCGCCCGCTGGCATTCGCACCCAACCTTCAGAGATACAATACTCTTCGATGTTGGTTTTTTCTACGCCGTTAAAACGAATACCTACTTCGAATTGCAGGACGGCTTGATTGAAGTGTGGGCTTTTAGGATCAATGCACATGCGATCTGGGAAGGCAGGCTTGGCATCTGTTGATGTTTCAGTCATTTAAAAAATCTCCTTTTAAGCTGCCGCTTCGCTCTCACCCGGAACCATGCCAAGCGCTTCGAGGTACACATCTAACATCGCCTCTTCTTCTTGCCGCTCATCGGCGTCCTTTTTGCGGATTGAAATTACTTTTCGCAAAATTTTCGTGTCAAAGCCATTGCCCTTGGCTTCGGCGTAGACTTCTTTGATATCAGCAGCGATGGTTTTCTTTTCTTCTTCCAAGCGCTCAATTCTTTCGACGATGGCTTTTAATTGCCCATGCGCGAAACTTACTTTGTTGCTATCAGCCATTCAAAATTCTCCTTAGTGTTTTTCAGTTTTGGCAAAGGCATCGCGTTTTGCGTCCGATGCTTCCACTTGATACTTCGCTTTCCATTCGTCTTGCGGCATGCCGTAAACATAAGTGCGGGCAGCGCTGCGGGCAATCGTTAAGCCTTGAGCGGTGGCTGCTTCTTCATACCAGTTCGACAAACAATTACGACAAAAGCCAGCCAAGTTCATCATATCAATATTCTGAACATCATTACGCTGGCGCAAATGATCGAGCAGCCGCCGAAAGGCCGCCGCTTCTAATTCCGTTTGGGTTTTTTCGTCCATGACCATTTCACTTTATTTTACACCGCATACATAGGACCCCGACCGCACTTCACCAACCCGTCAATGGCGCTATCCACATCTCAATTCAAATCGATCTTTGTTAATCTTTGTTAACCATAATTCAGCTATAACCATTACAGGAGATTAATCTCCGCCAATGAAATAAGCCTTGATCTTGTCACTTTTTTCAGGCGGAACTAACATAAAGGCAAGTGTAATGCGTTTCCTTGTGACTGGCATTTATTCTAAAAGGACACCCATGACCGATTCGATATTGCAGCCGAAAGGCACCAAAATGTCCCGTTTAAGCATTCTGTGCGTAAGTACGATGATGGCAATTGGTGTAAATACTGTGCCCGCGCGCGCGGATCTCAAGCTTTGTAACAACACTGAAAACAAAGTAGGCGTTGCCATTGGCTATAAAGACAATGAAGGCTGGGCCAGTGAAGGTTGGTGGACGGTTGAGCCAGAAAAATGCCTGACCCTGCTTAAGGGCCCCCTGATTGCGCGCTATTACTATGTTTACGCGGTTGACCGTAAAGTTGGTGGCTCTTGGGGCGGGAAATCGCAGATGTGTGTCCGTGACAAAGCCTTCACAATTCGAGGCCTCGACAATTGCGAGCAACGCGGCTACCAGAAGCAAGAATTCTTCGAGGTTGATACCGGTGAAAAGACCGATCACACCATTTCCCTGACTGGGGCAAAAACGACACAAGGACAACAATAAATCGTGCGACGCAAACGTAAAGTAAAGATTCTCGCAACCCTTGGTCCTGCCTCCTCTAGCCCAGAAATGATCGAAAAACTGTTCATCGCGGGAGTGGATGTTTTCCGTATCAACATGAGCCATACTTCTCATGAGCTGTTGAAAGAATTACACGGCAGCATTCGTGGCGTTGAAGCAAAGTTAGGTCGCCCCATTGGCATTCTGGCTGATTTGCAAGGGCCTAAAATTCGCATTGGTACGTTTGCCGAAAAAGAAGTGCGGATCAATGCGGGCGATAGTTTTGCATTTGATACGGATCCAACGCCGGGGAACGCTACCCGCGTTCACCTGCCTCACCCTGAAATTTTTGCTTCGGCGCGGGCAGGCGATTTCTTATTGTTGAACGATGGCCGCTTACGCGTAGAAATTACCAAAGCGACTGAAACCCGCCTCGATACCAGAGTTATTTTTGGTGGCATGCTGTCAAATCGTAAGGGCGTCAATTTGCCTGATACAGTTTTGCCGATCCCGGCATTGACCGTGAAGGATCGCGCCGATCTTGAAGCTGCTGCATCAATTGGTGTGGATTGGATTGCATTATCATTCGTGCAGCGCGCTGAAGATGTGGCCGAAGCGAAAGTTTTGATCAAGGGCCGCGCCGGCGTTATGGCAAAGATTGAAAAGCCCTCCGCTTTGACTACGCTTGATGACATTTTGAAAATTGCAGATGGCATTATGGTTGCCCGTGGCGATCTTGGCGTGGAGCTTCCTTTGGAAACCGTGCCATTCCGTCAAAAACAAATCACCCGCGCCGCCCGTCGTTATGGCCGCCCTGTAGTGGTTGCAACCCAAATGTTGGAATCGATGGTTACCGAGCCGGTGCCAACCCGGGCTGAAGTGTCTGACGTTGCCACCGCCGTTTATGAAGGTGCAGACGCAGTCATGCTATCTGCCGAAAGTGCCACCGGACTTTGGCCAGAAAAAGCGGTCACAGTAATGGATAAAGTTGCGCAGTCAGCTGAATCTGATCCTAACTACCGCAGCATTATGCAAGGTCAGCGTAACGAACCAGAAGCAACGGCTGCAGACGCAATTTCAAGTGCCGCTCGCTCAATCGCTGAAACCCTCGGCGTTCCTGCTATCGTTTGTTACACGGGTTCTGGCTCAACTGGTTTGCGTGTAGCGCGTGAACGGCCTAGCATGCCAATCATCGCTTTAACCCCAATCGTTGAAACCGCGCGTAGGCTCACACTTGCATGGGGCACACACACAGTTTTGGTTCCTGATCAAAAGTCATTGGATGACATGTTTGATAAAGCAGGCGAAACCGCTTACCGCGAAGATTTCGCAAAACCCGGCGACCGCATCATCGTCACCGCAGGTGTGCCGATCAGCAAACCCGGCACCACCAACATGCTGCGCATTGCAACCATCAGCGCAGATGGTAAGAGCGTTTAAAATATTTCTAAATTAGTCCGGCGCAGCAAAGCTGACGTAACGAATGAAGGCAACAGTGTTTGCCTTCATTTTTTGTTTTAGGGTATTTATGCGGTATTATCTGACTTTGTTTTTGGTGGTGCTCATGACTGGTATTACCCAAGCGCAAACCATTTTTATCGATAAAGAAAACAAAACGATTAAAGCCAAAATGACACCTCTACAGGTGCATGTTGGTGGCCGTGTGGTCATCGAACCACTGCCAGCGCCACGCTTCGGCAATAGCTACAGCCATCA
>JAYUOP010000044.1:0-2019 GCA_043760745.1 Hyphomicrobiales bacterium | reverse complement strand
CAGCAGCAGTCGCCAAAGCAGCAGGTTACGAGCCCATTATTTTAGGTGACGCAATCGAAGGCGAAGCCCGGGAAGTTGGCATCGTAATGGCGGGCGTTGCACTGCAAGCCAAGCGCTTCGGCCAGCCCATCAAAACTCCTTGCGCTATCATCTCAGGTGGTGAAACCACAGTGACTGTGAAAGGCAACGGAGCAGGGGGCCGCAATGTTGAGTTCTTGTTGGCACTCGCAATCAAACTGGGTGGCGCGGAAGGAATTCACGCACTCGCAGGTGATACTGATGGTGTTGATGGCGCGCGCGAAGTGGCGGGTGCATACATTGCGCCAGCAAGTTTAAACGAAGCCCGTAGACTGAAAATCGATCCATGGTCGTCACTCATCAACAATGACGCCCACAATTTTTTCCAAAGCATCAACACCCAAGTTATCACCGGCCCCACACTGACCAACGTCAACGACTTCCGCGTCATCCTCGTCGATTAAATCACCCCGCCACCTTCGGTGTTTTCATGCGCGGCAAAGCCTCACCATCCGCGCCAAACAAATGACAATCAATGGCTTTGAAAGAAAGTGGCATTTGTTCTTTCAACTTAACAATCGTCTCGCCATCAATCAGCCCGGTAAACTCCGCGCCCGATTTTGTGTGTGCTTCAATAAATGTCTGGTGGCCCAAATGTTCAACCAGTTCGATCAAACCGCTAATCTTAAATTCGCCGCGCCCGTCTGCGCGCATGTCTTCGGGCCGAATACCCAATTTCAATTTGTCGCCCTTCTTCGCGGCACCAGCTTTCACAGGCACAAGCTGCTTGGACAAATCGGCAGACTTCACCACCACGCCTTTTGTCGAAGCCTCCACCACTTCTACATCCAAGAAATTCATTTTCGGCGAGCCAATAAACCCAGCCACGAACAAGTTATTTGGCTTATGATAGAGCTCAAGCGGTGACCCAACCTGCCGCACTTTGCCCGCTTCCAAAACGACTATCTTATCAGCCAACGTCATGGCCTCAACCTGGTCATGCGTCACATAGATCATGGTTGCACCGAGATCATGATGCAGTTTGGCAATTTCAGCGCGGGTATTTACCCGCAGTGCTGCATCCAAATTGGACAGTGGTTCATCAAACAAAAATACTTCCGGATTGCGGACAATAGCTCTGCCAATAGCCACGCGCTGCCGCTGACCACCAGAGAGTTGCGAGGGTTTGCGCGAAAGCAAATCTTCCATCTTCAAAATCCGCGCCGCCTCACGCACTCGCGCATCAAGTTCAGCTTTGGGTGTGCCAGCAATGCTCAATCCAAATCCAACATTGTCATAAACCGTCATATGCGGAAACAGAGCGTAGGATTGAAACACCATAGCGATACTGCGATCCTTCGGTTGCAAATCGTTCACCACGCGGTCGGCAATTGAAATAGTGCCGGATGTAATTTCCTCAAGCCCCGCAATCAAACGCAGCAATGTGGATTTGCCACAGCCCGAAGGGCCAACAAAAACCACAAATTCCCCATGCGCAATATCAAGATCAATACCCTTGATTATATTGGTGGCGCCGAAACTCTTTTGCACGTTTTTCAGCTGAACGTTGGCCATTCACTTACTCCTCAATCACAGAAAGCAAACCATGCGCATCAACATGAAGCGGCACAGGGTCACTCACAACACCAATGAAGTTCCGTTCGCTATCAAATTGCAGAAAGCCCATGATGAAAAGCCTGCCGTCTTTTTCAACAATCTTGCCCGCATAACGCTTGCAAGGATTGCGCCCATCTAAAAATTTATCTGTTGGCACAGTCCACGGCCCCAAATGGCTGTCGGCAATCAAATAATGCGAACCTGTAACTGGCGTTTCGTGGCTCTTCGCGCGGTAACCCAGAGACCAATGTTCCGCCGCTGTGCAGAACGTCATGTACCATTTCTCACCAAACTTGAAAACCTGCGGCACTTCAAGTTGGCCAAAATCACCACCATCATAAATTGGCTTTTGCAGAGTCCACGTCATCAAATCAGGCGATGTAG
>JAYUOP010000043.1:0-2020 GCA_043760745.1 Hyphomicrobiales bacterium | reverse complement strand
TTTTATATTTGGATTTAACCTCTGCTGGTGTTGCATCCTCCGGTAATCCCAATGCGCCTAAAGATTCAATTTCATTGCGGCGCAAATTGCGGCCGTGTTTGGCTTTAGAGGTGATCTTTTCTTTCAGCAGCATATGTAATGGATCATCAATATGTTTGGCCGAACGCCTGGATGCGCCAACATGCACATTGCCGTTCTCGCCCAGTTTCCACGTTGGCCTGTGGCCCATCTGCGCATCTTTGCGAAAGGCTGCTTGTTCATCATCCTTCATGCCGTCGAAATAATTATAGGTTTTGTTATATTGCTGCACGTGGGCTGTGCAGTAATTCCAAAACTGTCCTTCAAAGCCGCGGCCTTTCGGCGCTTTGTGTTTTGCGGGCAAGTCACAACCCGCCCATTGGCATGGCGGCACCATTGCTTCCTCGGCCTGCTTTTTTGCGGCCGCCGGAGATTTGATGCGAATTTTGTCAAATATTTTTGAATCGAGTTTCATTGTCTTTATTCATGCTTGAAGGGTGGTTGATTATGCTAGTAAGTGCCCAAAACCGCAACGGGGATGTTGTAGAATATGGATAAAGATTTAGGGCCAGTTGGCCAAGTTTTGAAATCAAAACTGGTTGCGGCATTTTCGCCTTCGTATTTCGAGCTTATCGACGAGTCAAACCAACATCATGGCCATAGTGGGGCGCACCCCAGTGGTGGGAGCCATTTCAGAGTTAGGATCGCAAGCGATGTTTTTCAAGGCAAAAGCCGTGTGCAGCAGCATAGGCTCATCAACGAGGTTCTGGCCATTGAACTCAAAGCCCGCGTGCACGCCTTGGCAATCGAAATCAGTTAACCCGTCTCGGTTTCATCTTTCACGGGCTCAAGCTTGGTCACATTAACCAAGGCGATTTGTTGCTTGCGTTTTTTTATGACTTCAAATCTAAATCCGTGAAATGTGAAGACTTGGCCGGCCTCAGGGATCATGCGCGCCTCGTGGATTACAAGGCCAGCAACAGTCGTTACTTCCTCATCAGGCAAATTCCAATCGAATGAGCGGTTGAGATCGCGGATCGGCACGGTGCCCTCGATATTGTAAGAACCGTTCTGCTGCTTTCTCACGCCAGTGGTAACGGCATCAAACTCGTCTTTAATGTCTCCTACAATTTCTTCGATAATATCCTCAAGTGTGATTAAGCCTTGCACCTCGCCATATTCATCCACAACAATAGCAAAGTGCGTCTTGCGGCGGAGAAAGGCGTTGAGCTGATCGGTCAAGGGCCGCGTGTCTGGTACAAACCAAGGTGGGCTTAATATATCATCAAGCTTTACCTTGGTTGAATCGCCGTCGTTTTCTTGAATGGCAGCGAAAAGATTTTTCGCATGCAGAATTCCAATAATATTGTCTGGATTATCCTGCCAAACGGGAAGCCTTGTATTACCGCTTTTGAACACTTGCTGAATGATCGATGTGATCGAGTCTGATCCATCAATGGTTTTCATCTTCGTGCGGTGGACCATAATATCGACCACTTCAAGGTCTTTCAGATCAAGAATGCCGCCCAGCATATCGCGATCTTTTTTGATAAACGTACCTTCCTTGTGGTGCAGATCAATAGCTCCGCGAAGCTCGTCATGTGCAGATAGTATTCCTTCAACATTGGACGTGTCGACGCCAAATAACATCAGCGTCTTCTTCACGATATATTCAACCACCATAACAATCGGCCCGAGAATGGCTGCGATCACACGGATAATTGGAGCTACAGCGAGGGCAACCCTGTCAGGATAAGCGATGGCATAGGTTTTTGGCATGACCTCGGCGAAAATGAGGATCAAAGCGGTTAAACCCGCAGAAACAACGAGCGCACCATAACCGCTCGCCAACTTAGCTAAAGCTTCAGTCGCCAAGGCTGATGCCATAACATTAGCAAGGGTATTGCCGAGCAAGAGCGCTCCGATCAGTCGTTCCGGTGCTGCAGTTAATTTCAATACGGTCGCTGCGCGTTTGCTGCCACGCTTTTCCATTTCGTTCAGC
>JAYUOP010000042.1:0-12743 GCA_043760745.1 Hyphomicrobiales bacterium | reverse complement strand
TGAAACCCGATCTGGTGGTTGGCATTGATAGTTCAACAACAGCCACCAAGGCTTTGGCCTTTGATGTTCGGGGGCAGACAATTGCCGAGGCGCGGGCGGGCATTCCTCTGTCCAATCCGAAACCGGGTTGGATGGAACAAGAGGTCAGTGATTGGACGGGTAGTCTTGCCAAGACCCTTAGACAACTCACAAAGAAAATTGATGCCAGTCGCATTGCCGGAATTGCGATTTCTAATCAGCGCGAAACCTTTGCGCAGTTTGATGCACAAAACCGACCTTTACGACCGGCCACCTTATGGTTGGATGAACGCGCCCATCAGGAGGTGAAGGATCTGGTCACAGAGTTTGGCCAAGACACTCTTCATCAGATTTCAGGTAAACCCGCTGACCTCACGCCGTGTCTTTATCGCTGTCTATGGCTTTCGCGCCATATGCCAGAGATGTGGGCAAAGACTGCGATGACGGCAGAAGTTCACGGCGTTCTCACGCATTTTTTGACAGGGCATTGGCACACGTCAATTGCCTCAGCCGATCCTATGGGGCTGATTGATATCTCGGTGCGAGATTGGTCTGATGTGTTGCTGAAGGCGGCAAATTTGCGTCGCGATCAATTGCCAAAACTATTTTCACCGGGAGAGGTGATGGGCGTGGTGACCGCGACGGCGGCCAGAGCCACAGGATTGAAAATTGGAACCCCGATTATTGCCGGTGGTGGCGACGGACAATGTGCTGGCACGGGCGCAAATTTCTTTGATGCCGGTCGCGCTTATCTCAATTTAGGAACCGGTGCTGTCTCAGGTAACTTTGGTCAAACGCCAGCCATTGATCCTGCTTTCCGAACGCTTATTGCGGCAAGTGAAAGTGGCTATGCTTATGAAACCGTTATTCGAACCGGAACGTTTCTGGTCAATTGGATGGTAGAAAAACTCTTTAATTTAGATCTGGCAAAATCTGCCGGCGTGATCGCCGAATTAGAAAAAGCAGCAAATCTTTCTCCAATTGGTGCACGTGGCTTATCCATTTTGCCCTATTGGTCAGGTTGCATGACGCCCTATTGGGATGCGAACGCGCGCGGTGTGATAGCTGGACTTTCCGGTGATCATCAACAAGGAGATATCTATCGCGCGATGTTAGAAGGGGTTGCCCTTGAACAGGCTATGATGACAAAGCGAGCAGAAGCTGCAACAGGAGAAATTTCGCACTTTGCTATTATGGGTGGTGGATCGCGGTCCGATCTCTGGTGCCAAATTATGGCTGATGCAACGGCGCGGGATGTAAAGCGCTTGGATACGGCAGAAGCGTCAGCACTCGGAGTAGCGATGCTGGCGGCCAAGGGGGTAGGTTGGTTCACGTCTATACCACAGGCTGCTGCTCAAATGTCTGGCAAACCCGTTAAAACGTTTCGGCCGCGTAAAAAACAAAGCACAACCTATCAAGAGCTTGGACAAATTTACTCTGAACTGTGGCCACAAATCAGCGCATGGAATAGTAAGATGCAAGAATTTACCAGAAAGCAAACTTAAGTGAATTGGAATAGTTTAATAGAAGATATTGTGGCGGGTGATTGGCGCGATCCGACAACAGGCAAAGCTGCCACAGTACCGTTTGAAAAAATCATGTTGGCGGAAAGTTTGGAAGGCGGTGCAGCCGATGTCTTAGCGCCTCTCAAGCTTGGCAAGCGATTGGCAGTGGTATCGGATAGCAATACATTCGAAGCCATGGGAAAAAGGGTAGCGCGCGAATTAAAGGGCTATGCCTCGGTTGATGAAATTACCTTGCCGGGCAACACCCATTGCACCGAAGAGATGATTGCACTGGTGCAAGAAAAAACCCGCCATGCTGAAGGTATTATAGTGGTGGGGTCGGGATCATTATCTGATGTTGTCAAATACGCCTCGTTTAAAGATGGTCGGCGATATGCGTGTTTTGCCACGGCTGCCTCAATGAATGGATATGCAGCGTCTACGGCGTCTGTCACACTTTCAAACGGTTATAAAACGTCACTTCCCGCCCATGCACCACGGGGAATTTTCATTGATTTAAAAGTGAGTGCTGATGCGCCAATCTGGCTTTCAGCGGCGGGTCTCGGCGACAGTCTATGCCGACCAACGGCGCAGGTGGATTGGTGGGCGTCGCACCGCTTGTTTGAAACGTTCTACGCTGAAACGCCTTATCTTCTCATGAAAGATGATGAGCCCAATATGATTGCGCACGCTCCAGGCATTGCCACGCATGATGTGCCCGCAAACGGTTATTTGCATCGGGTGATGACCTTGTGTGGATTGGGGGTCAACTTCACTGGCGTCTCGCATCATGGTTCGATGGGCGAGCATCAAGTATCGCATTGGATTGATATGTTTGCCGGGTCCGCTCACCCCGGCACAACCCACGGCCAACAAGTCGGTGTTGCCTCTTTGGCGATTGCGCGATTGCAAAAACAAATACTTGATCTTGATCGCCCGCCAGAAATTAAACCGACGCATATTGATGTAGATGAATTTGTAACGCGTTATGGCGAAGATATTGGCCGCTATTGCTATGGGGAAGCCAAGAAGAAATCTTTTGACTTTATTGGCGCTGCCACATTCAATAATAGACTGGCGCGGGTTTGGCCGGAACTTCGCGAGGAGTTAAAATCGATGATGTTGGACCCAGCAGACATGGCAAAGACCTTAGGCACAGCAGGTGGGCCAACGACTGCCACTGAGCTTGGAATGTCCGTTCCGCACTGGCGCAAGGCCATGCGGTTTGCGCGGGATGTGCGCAATCGGTGGTCGTTTCTTGATCTGGCCGATGATGCGGGATTATTAGAAGACTTTCTCGTGAGTGATCCACAGTGAAGCATGTTGTCATCATCGGTGCTGGTGTCATGGGGTCGGCCATGGCGTTTCCGTTCTGTGATCGGGGCTGGCAGGTCAGTTTAATGGGTACGCCACTTGACGACAGCGTTATCGACAACATTCAAACCACGGGCATGCATCCAAAGTTAAATGTAGTGATGCCAAAAAATTTGGTCGCTTACAAATATAGTGACTGGTTTTCAAAGCAACCGCTGGACGCTGATTTCATATTGCTTGGTGTAGCCTCGGCTGGCATTCCTTGGGCGGTTGAAACCTTATTGGCGGTGTTGCAACAGCCCACTCCCATTCTGATGATTACCAAGGGGTTGGGCTTAGATAATGAAAATCTTGTTGCTATGCCGGACATGGTGCAGCGCGCGCTGGCGAAAAATTTTGATGCTGGTGTTGCGGTTGCTGGTATTGCAGGCCCCTGCATCGCTGGAGAACTTGCAGCGCGGCGCAATACTGGCACGGTTATTGTGGCGCGGGATATGGCATTCGCGGAAAACTTATGCCGGGAATTGGCGACAGAATATTATCATCCGTGTGCTTCATCCGATATGATGGGCGTGGAAATTTGTGCGGCATTTAAGAATTTTTTTGCCATAGCCGTTGGGTTCGCGCATGGCCAATTATCTGAATTGGCGATAGCTGAAAATAATGCACTCAACAATAATGCCGCAGCAATGCTGTTTGATCAAGCGATCCGTGAACTGATGGTTTTAGCGCTAGCTCATGACGGATTGGCGGAGACTGTTTGGGGAATGCCTGGTGCTGGAGATCTCTATGTCACTTGCATGGCAGGGCGCAATTCGAGGCTGGGGCATCATCTAGGGAAGGGGCTCACCTATCTCCAAGTTAAAGCTGGCCCAATGAAAGAGGACACTATCGAAGGGGCTGAATTGGGCCTCGCCGTGGGGCAGAATCTGCGTCAAAAAATGCACGCTGGTGTTCTTGACGTGAATACCCTGCCATTGACCAATGCGCTGTTGGATGCCTTGATTGACGGCCAGTCATTGACGATACCATGGTCGAAACTACACCCTTAGGGACTATTTTTGGTGGCAGATGGCCGTGTCAATATCGCAGCCAAAAGACAAGCACAAGCTAAGAAAAATCCTGCCAACCAGAAGCCAGCGCCAGGAATTTCAAGCCCCCAAGTGTTATCAATTGAGCGGGCGAATACGGTGGCAAAAAGAACCGGGCCAATGATCCCCGCAAAAGCCAGAACGCTGGCATTGGCGCCTTGGAGCTGACCTTGTTCAGAAGCAGACACACGTTGGCTCATCATGGATTGGGCGGTGGCGTTAAACAATCCCCAGAAGGCCGCAATGGGAACTCCGATCCATGCGAGATCTCCAGTCCAAGCTGTGCCATACCAAGTCATGCCCATGCTCGCGAAACTCAGGCCAAGCAGCAACGCATTGCGTTCGCCGATCAGTTTAATGATTGGGCGCACTAGTCCGCCTTGGACGATCATGGATGCAAGACCAACACCGGCTAAAAGATAGCCAACGCGGTCTGGACCCCAGCCATAACGGAACCCCGCATAAAGAACGTAGATCGCGGGTAAAGATGTGTGGGCAAGTTGGGACAAGAAAGTGACGATACTTAAGCCCCAGAGTTCGCGCTTGGTGGCGAGTAACTTCACGGCACCCAAGGGGTTTGCTTTTTTCCAAGAAAAGGCGCTGCGGTTTTCAGGTTTCAAAGATTCTGGTAAAACGAAATAGCCGTAGACAAAATTAGCAAGACTCATGAAGGCAGCAGCCCAGAAGGGATAATGCACATCATACGAACCTAGAATGCCGCCGATGGCTGGCCCTAAAATAAATCCGAAACCGAAAGCTGCTCCCAACATGCCAAAATTTTTGGCGCGGTCAGCAGGGGCGGTAACGTCTGCAATGTAAGCGCCTGCGGTTGCAACACTCGCCGAGGTGATCCCTGAGATAAGACGGCCAATGAAAAGCCAGATCAAATTAGGGGCAAGCGCCATAAGAATGTAATCAAGGCCGAGGCCTAGATTAGAAAGCAGAACAACAGGGCGACGACCGAAACGATCTGAAAGCGATCCCAAGGCAGGCGAGAACAAAAATTGCATCACCGCCCATGAAGTGCCAAAAATACCAACGATCTCGGCGGCGCGAGGGGTGTTGCCATCCATGAAGCGTTCGATAAGTTTTGGCAGAACCGGAATGACAATACCAATAGCCAGCATATCGAGGGCAACGGTCACAAAAATGAAAATGAAGGCGGCTTTACGGGGGGTTACAGTTTCAGCAGCCATTCGTGTTCCTCAGCATTATGGAATTTCCAAGTCCGCTTTGGACCGGCCATCACGTTGAGGTAGTATAGATCATAGCCATGCACCGTTGCGCAAGGGTGATAACCCTTTGGCACCAGCGTCACATCGCCATCTTCAACCGCCATGGCTTCATCCAAAGAGCGATCATCGGTGTAAACCCGCTGAAAGGCAAAGCCTTGGGGCGGGTTCAAGCGATGGTAATAGGTTTCCTCGAGGAAGCTTTCGTGTGGCAGATTATCTTGGTCATGCTTATGGGGTGGATAGGACGAGGTATTGCCAGCCGGGGTAATGACTTCGACCACGAGCAAGCTCTCAGCAATATCGGACTCAGGCAGAATATTAGTAACATGACGAACGTTTGCCCCTTTGCCACGCACTTCTTGACCTAAGCCTTCTGGCGGAATGACCCGCGTGGGCAAACCGCCATTGCCGGGTGCAGTGCAAACAGCAAGCGTGAGGTCCGTTGCGGCTATAGCTTCCCAAGTCTCACCCGGGGCCACATAGACAGACCATGGCTTGCCTTCAAATGGTGACATGCGCTCACCGAGAGTGCCTAGACTTTTTCCAGCGACGATGACCTCGGCTTTCCCGCTCACAATGACGAGACAGGTTTCGCGAGCGGATTCCACGCCTTTGGTTGATGCGCCTTTAGAGGTTTGATGAAGATCAAAACCAACGTAGGTCCAACCCGCATTTTGTGGTGTGATGTGCGTTCGGTGCGAAGACGCCTGGTTTGGCTTGACGAGAAGTTTTGCCATTACACCCGCTCGGTCTTCAAGGCTTTTTCATATTTCTTGCGGGCTGCGTTTACGGTTTTGCGAACCGAAACCTCTGGCACGGCCACTTCCCACCACGAGCCACCAGCATCGGTTGAGATCATGGGGTCAGTGTCGATCACAATCACAGTTGTGCGGGTATTTTTCTTCGATTTCACCAATGCGCGTTCGAGATCAGCAAGCGAGCTGACCTTCTCGGAAATGGCTCCCATGCTGGCGGTGTGGGCCACGAAGTCAATTTCTGGCGGCGTTTCATGTCTGGTATTGTAGGCATAAAGATTATTGAAACGCTCGCCACCGGTTGCATGTTGCAAACGGTTGATGCAGCCGAAGCCACGATTGTCGAGAAGAACAATGGTGAGTTTTATGCCAAGCATCACACTGGTTGCGAGTTCTGAGTTCATCATCATATAACTGCCGTCGCCAAGCATCACCACAACATCGCGATCCGGTTGTGCCAACTTCAAGCCAATGCCGCCCGCAATTTCATAACCCATGCAAGAGAAGCCATATTCCATATGATAGGAGGCAGGCGCACTGGCTTGCCATAATTTATGCAGTTCGCCAGGTAGACCGCCTGCCGCCCCAATGACCGAAATATCACGACCAAACGCACGCTGGACCGAGCCCAAGACTTGGGCATCAGATGGTTTTTCAAGGTTGCTGGCCTTGGTATAAGTGTCAGCAATTTTAATCCAAGCGGCGCGGTCTTTTTGGACTTTTTTGGTCCATGCCTGTGGTGCCGCCCAATCCTTGAGACCTGCACTTAATTCTTCGAGGCCAACACGCGCATCGGCCACAAGTGGTTGGGATTGATGTTTGGTGGCATCAAAGCTTTGGGTGTTAAGGCCAATGATCGTATGCTTTGGATTTTTGAAGAGGGACCAAGAGCCCGTTGTGAAATCTTGCAGACGGGTGCCGACCGCTAATATGCAATCGGATTCGCCGCAAGCATCATTAGAGGCTGTGGTTCCGGACACGCCAACGCCGCCTAAGTTTAACTCGTTCAGAAATGGCAGCGATGATTTACCGGCTTGGGTTTCAACAATTGGAATGCCATGGGTTTTTGCGAATGCCGCCAGAGTTTCGGATGCTTCTGAAAATAACACACCGCCACCAGCCATGATGACCGGCTTTTTTGCATCCATCAAGGTTTTGAGCGCTGCGGCCAATTCATTGGTATCGGCACGCGGGCGACGCATCGTCCAAGTTTTTTCGACAAACAGGCTTTCAGGATAATCATAGGCCTCTGCTTGCACATCTTGGCACATCGACAGTGTAACCGGACCGCAATCAGCGGGATCGGTCAAAACCACCATTGTGCGATGGAGCGCCGTGATCAATTGTTCAGGTCGCATAATGCGATCAAAATAACGCGAGACGGGTTTGAAGCAATCATTGACGGTGGCTGTGCCATCGTTGAAATCTTCAATTTGCTGCAAGACGGGATCAGGCTTGCGGGTAGCAAAAACATCGCCCGGCAAAAACAAGCATGGAATGCGGTTCACATGGGCCACAGCTGCAGCGGTTACCATGTTCACAGCACCTGGTCCGATTGATGTGGTCACTGCCATCATGCGGCGACGGTTCGTGCCCTTGGCATAAGCCACGGCAGCATGCGCCATGGATTGCTCATTTTGCCCGCGGTAGGTCGGCAGTTTATCGCGGACTTGGAACAAGGCCTCGCCAATACCGGCCACATTGCCATGGCCAAAGATCGCCCAGATGCCGGCAAAGATCGGAACCTTTTTGCCATCCACAATTGTCATTTGCTTGGTGAGAAATGTCACGAGAGCTTGGGCGACTGTGAGGCGAATGGTTTTGGATTTGGAGGTAAACATGGGTTGAGTGTCCTGAAAATTGAGGGTCTGTTTTGATACTATTGCTGGGCTTTATGCCAAATTTCAACAAGATTACCAAAGCGGGTGGCCATATCGTCGATTGCGGCGTAATCTGTTATCTTTCCAGCTAACCAAAGTGTTGCGGCGGAGACAAAAATTGTGCGTCCGACGGCAAAACCTTTGACGAGAGGTTGCCCTTTGGTGTGGCCAAAAGCCTTGGCGAGTTCGGTTTCTGGTGCCTCCAAACCGAGCAGCACGATGCCACGACAATAGGGGTCATTGGCGGTGATTACAGCGCTGATATTGTTCCATGCAGCACTTGAAGTTTGTGGCTCCAGTTTCCACCAATCGGGTTTGATTCCAAGCGCATAAAGTTCGGTCATGGCGCGGGCAATGGTGTCGTCCTGCAATGCGCCATGCTTGCCCGCAATGATTTCAACCAAGAGTTCGCGGCCAACCTTGCGGGCGGCTTCATAAAGCGTGCGGAGTTTTTGTTGTTGTTCGGTTTTTAAGTCTTGTGGATCATCGGGGTGATAGAAGGCGAGACACTTTATCGTGTGGCGGTTGGGCCATTCAACCAAACGCGCGCCTACATCTTGGGTGAATTCAAAACGCAAAGGACGTGAACCTGGTTCTTCTAATGGACGGCCAACCCAGAGACCAAGCTTGGCGGCATCAAACATAGCCTCTCGGCCATAAGTATCATCAAGCAAGGTGCCGAAGCCTTTGCGGCCATTGGCAACTTTTGCAATCGCGGCAATAGCCAAGCGTTTGAAGTCGCTGATCTTGGCGCGCGGTGCGCCAACATTATCTGCAATGGCCTCCAGTTGTACGCGGTGATCAATGGCAAGGGCTAAAAGTTTTTCAGGTTGCGGTAGGCGGGTGGTTGCCCAATGGACGTGATTGATCGCCTCATCTTTGCGCAAGGCTTTATGGGGACTGCCGTTTTCCAGAAAGAATTGTAGCTCATCCCACGTTGGAATTTCAGGCGAGCATAGTAAACGCGAAACTGCAAATGCACCACAGGCATTGGCATAAGTGGCGCAGATTTTAAGGTCTTCGCCTTTGAGCCAGCCCCGCAAAAAGCCAGACATGAAAGCATCGCCTGCACCAAGCACATTGTAAACTTCAATCGGGAAGCCTTGGCCGATGATCCCGCCTTCAAGGCTGGTAGGAATGGCACCGGGATAAACCACGCAACCCATGGGACCGCGTTTCAAGACAATAGTGGCATTGGACAGGCTGCGAATATTGCGAAGGGCTTGTAATGTGTCTTCGGTGCCAGCTGCGATATGAACTTCTTCCTCCGTGCCGACAATCAAATCGCAATCCTTTAAAATGGTTGCGAGATGTTGCGAGACTTTGTCGGATTTAATATAGCGTTCTTCGCCGGCGGCATGGCCCGCAAGGCCCCAAAGATTTGGCCGGTAATCAATATCGAGAATAATTTTGCGGCCTAATTTTTTCGCAATCGCCATGGCTTTGCGCTGGGCAGCATCATTATGAGGTTTTGCGAAATGAGTTCCGGTTACGAGGACAGAGGCCGACAAGGCTATGAAGTCTTCATTAATGTCATCTGGGTTGAGTGCACTATCAGCGCAATTATCGCGATAGAAAATTAGCGGGAAGGTTTTGTCATTTTCGACAGCGAGAAGAACCAAAGCCGTAAGGCGGTCTTTATCAGTGGTGATGCCGTCAGTGGAAACGCCTTCACGGATCATTTGCTCGCGCACATAGCGTCCCATTTGTTCATCGCCAATGCGGGTGATGAGGGCAGATTTTAATCCAAGCCTTGCTGTGCCAATGGCAATATTGGCCGGGCAGCCGCCAACGGACTTGGCGAATGAAGTGATATCTTCGAGCTTCGCGCCAATTTGTTGGCCATAGAGATCAACCGAACAGCGGCCAATGGAAATGACATCGAGGGTAAGGGACTTTGGCATAGGTTAGGCTCCGGGAATTGGAAGTAAAAATGCGGTTAAGCCACAGGTACAAAGTAATTACACTTGCGTTCAGGTTCCCTCATCCGCCCTGTTGGCCACCTTCTCCCGTTTGGTCTTACAAATGGGAGAAGGTGGCCAACAGGGCGGATGAGGGAACTATCGGCCATGTGAAACTGCCCGGCCCAATGGGGAAAGGAAGCGCTTAGAATATAAGTCATCGAAACAATAATTCCCGAATTATGTCAAGATGAAACGTTCATTCCATGACGGGAGCTACTCACTGCTATTTCTTGCGGCTACGTTCTTCGGCGACTGCGACAGTTAAAGTCATAGCGAGAGCAAGGGTTGCAGCCATAGAGCGGAAACCTTCAAAATTGGCTTCGGTTACTTCTAAAGTGAATTTGGCAAACGCAGCTATAGGCGAAAATCCAGAATCAGTTATGGCGACAATAGGTATATTTTTGGCGTGAGCGCTTTTAGCGAGGCTCACGGTTTCTGACGCATAGGGCGTAAAGCTTATAGCCAGCGCACAATCTTTCGAACTTGCAAAGCTTAACTCTTCTTGGGCGAGGCCGCCTGCTGCATCGATAAGCACGTTGCGAACTCCAAGTTTCCCAAAGGCATAAGACATGTAAGTAGAAATAGGATAGGAACGCCGGAGGCCAATGAGATAAATAGTTTGGGCTTTGCTCAATTGGGAAACAGCGCGATCGAGATGGTCAGGCTCTAGTTTTTCGCGCAAATCATGCAGCGATTTTTCAGAGGCATCGGTAAAGCCGCGAAAAATTTGATTAGCATGAGATGCGGAAGTGGCGTGATCGCGAAGCTGCGCCATGCGCTCTTCATAGTTCAGAACCTTATCGCGTAACGGTGCGCGAAACACAGTCTGCAATTCCGAAAAACCGACATAGCCCAAACTTTGCGAAAAGCGAATAAGGGTTGATGGCTGTACGCCTGCCGCAGCGGCAATGCTGGCCACCGTTCCAAAAGCAATTTCATCGGGATGCTCGAGGGCGTAAGTTGCGACTTGGATAAGACGCTTTGGAAAGATTTCACCTTGCGCCAGAATGAGTGACTTTAAGCCTTGGAAATCACGGGGTGGTGCTTCAGCCTTCATCATAACCCCGCGCGCGGCGAATAGTGCCAGCAAGCGGTGGGCGGCGGCGCGTAGTGTCGGGGGGTGTTCCTGAAAGAGCTGCTTTCACTCGGCGGATGAGTGCTGCTTTGGCTTTGGGGTCACCAATTTTTGCAAGCTCAACGTCAATTTCAAATTTCACGGAGGTTAAATCATTGACCCAATCGCCTTGGGCCAAAGAATCAGGATCGATGCGCGGTTTGGTTTCAGATGCGAGATAAGTTGATGTTGCAGCGGTTAATTCAAAGACATCATCAAGGCTTGGCCGGATAATATTTTCGGCAGCAATCACTGTTCCAGCGATAGCTTCGGCGAGGGCTACTTGGCCATCCTCTTCGCCATGGGTGAGGAAAACAGTTTTGCCAATTGGCATACGCTCTTTCAACCATTGGACGAGTTCTGGTCCATCGGCGTGGCCAGAGTAATCTTCAAAGCGGCGGATGGTGGCGCGGACTGAGATTTCTTCACCATGAATTTTCACCATTTTGGCGCCCGACTCTAAATAAGATCCGAGCGAACCTGCGGCTTGAAAACCAACCAGAAGAACAGTTGCGTTGGCGCGGAAGAGATGGTTTTTCAAATGATGACGAATGCGGCCAGCATCGGCCATGCCCGATGCCGCCACAATAATATGGAAGCCTGTAAACCTTGACAGCGCCTTGCTCTCATCAACGGTCTCAGTTGACTTTACCATGTCTGAGGCAAAAGCCTTGGCAAGGTTGTCGCCATTTTCTAAATCCTTGGCAAACTTCCGAAACACGGCGGTCGCTTTATTGGCGAGCGGACTATCGATGAAAATTTGCGTGCGGGGCACCATGTTGTGGTCCATAAGATAGACCAGATCAGTCACCACTTCTTGGGTGCGCTCAACGGCAAAGGATGGCACTAACATTGCGCCGCCGCGCTTATGGGCGTCATTGACTTCGATAGCCAAAAGCTCACGGCGCTTTTCTTCGGAACGCTCAAAGCGGTCGCGGTTGCCATAAGTTGATTCGCAGATGACGATATCAAAACCCTGCGGCGCTTCGGGATCATGCTGGAGCATTTTATGGTCAGGGCCAATATCTCCGGAGAAAAGAATGCGAATGGGTTTGGCATCTTTTTGCGAAACTTCAATTTCAATGGAGCCAGAGCCAATCAGATGGCCAGCATTCCACCACCGGGCACGAATGCCAGCGGCTGGTGTTATCCAAGCTTCAAAATCAAGACCCTTTAGAAGTTCGATGGCTTTGGCCGCATCTTCGATTGTATAAAGTGGCGCGACCTCGGGCAGATCGCGCTGCTGATTGCGCTTGTTCTGCATTTTGGCGTCAGACTCTTGAATATGCGCTGAGTCCGGCAGCATGATGGCGCATAGATCAACAGTTGGGTGGGTGCAATGAATAACGCCTGCAAAACCATGCTTTACCAGTTTCGGCACGAGGCCCACATGATCGATATGGGCGTGCGTCAGAAGAAGAGCGTGAATGGATTTTGGATCAAAAGGAAAATCACGCTGGTTTAGTTCCCGCTCGGTTCTTGAGCCTTGGAACATGCCGCAATCAATTAAGATGCGGGCTTCTGGTGTTTCTAACAAATAACAGGATCCGGTAACGGTGCGGGCGGCGCCATGGAAAGTCAGTTTAACGGTCATTATATCTGCTCCTGCGGAATCTTAAGGCCTGATGCTTTGAGTTGATCCCAAGCATCTTGGGGACTGTCGGCATACGAAAATAGAGAAGTGTCATTTGGGCTGATGAGCTTTGCGTCAACCAAAGATTGGAAATTTATGGTTCTGGTCCAAAATGCTTTATCATAAAGAATGACTGGCAAGGGCTTGGTCATTTTTTTGGTTTGGCGCAGGGTTAAGAGTTCAAACAATTCATCAAAAGTACCAAAGCCGCCGGGGAATACAACCAGGGCTGCT
>JAYUOP010000041.1:0-2025 GCA_043760745.1 Hyphomicrobiales bacterium | reverse complement strand
ACTTGCCCACAAACTCCTCGTCAGACTCAACGCCAAAACCAGAGAAACAAGGCTCAAATTCCAAAAACAATCTTGACAGGTCAGATAGTCGCTCCCATTGGTAAGAACCAACGGGAGAAGGCCAACCGCAGTAGCCTTCTCCCGCCGTCTTTGGTGGGAGAAGGTGCCCGAAGGGCGGATGAGGGAAGGTTTACTACCACGCCAACGTGTCAGGATATGTCAGCTGCCAAGCAGCATGCCATTGCGTTCCCAAGCCGCTGCTACCAGCGGTCTGGCGGCTACCAGTTCATGATGTGTTTTGATATTGGGATGCCGCGCAAATAATGCATCCATATCCGGGGCCCAGCTCACCAACATTGCGATGTAAATATCGGCCGCACTAAACGTCTCGCCCAATACAAATGGCCCACGTCCCAAATCGAGGGCAAAGATATCAAAATCTAATTCCATATCTGAAATCGCTTTGGCCTTAATGCCGGCAGCGTGGGTTGCTTTGGTTGAATACCGGTCGGGATAATACATCCGCAAATCTGCGGCATAAACGGACGTTGCAAAATACATGATCCAGCGCAAATAACGCGGACGCAAAGCGCTATTCAAAGAGGGTGCTAATCCAGCTTGTGGATAAAGATCAGCCAAATAGATCGCAATCGCAGCACTCTCCGTCATGATACTGTCATCGGGCAGCGCGAGCGTTGGCACTTCGCCGCGCGGATTGAGTCTCAATAAACTGGCGGGCGCCGAACCATCTGCTTCTTTAGGAACGTCAATGACCGTAAACGCCGCTCCGCATTCAGCCAAAATTGCTTCAATTGCTGCAGATCCAGCTCCAGCGCGCGCATATAATTTAAACATCAATTTCTCCTTTGGACGTAAGCTCATAAACACGATAGACAAGACGAGATCAAGCCTGAGTCATGGACCTGTTAAAGCCCTTATGGACAAAGACCAACCAAACCTAAGCGTTCCACCGAAAAAAAAGAAAATTCGGTTTACCTATTCCACGCCTGAACACTCGATTATGCAACGCGCCGTGATCCAAACTATTGAAAAAATCGGCGGCCAACGCAAACTCAAAAAACTCTACATGCAGCATCAAGACAACATCACCAATGGTGTTGGTTTTTTTGATAGCGCCATCCGCACCTTGCGTTTGAATATTGATTACGATGAAGCAGCGCTTGCGAAAACTCCCGCAACTGGACCTGTACTTTTCATCTCAAACCACCCTTACGGTGTTCTTGATGGCATCACGCTGACGTGGCTCGCAACGCAAGTGCGCCCCGATACCAAAGTGCTCGCCAATGATGTTCTGTGCCAAGCGCCAGAAGCCGCTGTGAACCTTTTGCCGGTGGCTTTTGCGCCAACCCGCGAAGCCCGCGAAACCAATGTGAACTCGCGCCATCAAGCGCTGCAATGGCTGAAAGATGGTCATGCCGTTGGCATATTTCCCGGTGGCGGCGTATCCACTTCGGAAAAACCGCACAAAGGCCAAGCTGTCGATTTGGCTTGGGCGCCTTTCACCGCAAAACTCTTGCGTATGTCTAAGGCCACCGTCGTTCCTGTATTTTTCACTGGGCAAAACAGCAGACTTTTTCAACTTGCAAGCCATATGAGTTTAACGCTTCGACTATCCCTCGTCTTCCGCGAAACCACGCGCCGCATTGGCACCGATGTAAAAGTTCGTGTTGGCGCGCCAATACCTTTCAGTGAAATCGCCCATATCGAAGATCGCAGCGAATTGGTTATGGAACTGCGCAAACGCACCTATGCCTTGGCCCGCGCTGAAGATGTCGATGGTGAACACGAAAACCTATACTTACGCGAAGGCCGATTCAAAGGTTGGAAATCGAAAGACGCTGAATAGAAATATTGAGAGGAAGTCACGATGTTATCGTCTGCCAGAATTGTTCTCAGCTTAACTTTCATCGCCCTCGCCTCACCCGCAATCGCCTGCCCCGCTGAAGCATTTGTCGTCAGCGCAGGCAAAGCCTTTCAAGCGGCCGCACGCGCCGGGTCTGCTTC
>JAYUOP010000040.1:0-12769 GCA_043760745.1 Hyphomicrobiales bacterium | reverse complement strand
CGACTTGATAATCGTTCGGCACATAGCCTGCGTCAACAGCCGCGCGAGATGCACCAACGGCAGCGCCCAATTTCTTGGCAACCGATTCCAGCATTTTGAAATTCTCACCATTTTGCATGCCGCGCCCGCCGGACACGATGACTTTGGCAGAGGTTAATTCTGGGCGATCTGATTTGGTTAGGTTTTCGCTTTTGTAAGTGGCAAGGCCGACATCGCTCACACCCTTTACAACTTCAATTGCCGCCGAGCCTTTTTCATCAGTGGCGGCAAAAGACGCCGTGCGCACAGTGATGATTTTCTTAGCGTCAGTTGATTGGACGGTTTGGACAGCGTTTCCGGCGTAGACCAAGCGCACAAAAGTATCGCCGGATTTTACTTCGGAAATATCGGAAATCTGCATCACATCAAGAAGTGCTGCAACCCGCGGCATGAAGTTTTTACCATTGGTGGTGGCAGGGGCCACGATGTGGTCATAGCTGCCTGCGAGACCCACAATCGTCGCCGCCATGGTCTCGGCGAGTGGGCGTTCTAGGCCTGCATTTTCAATATGCAGAACTTTTTTGACACCACTTAATTTTGCGGCGTGGGCAGCAGCAGCGCCCGCTTTATGACCTGCGACCAGCACATGAACATCGCCACCCAATTGGAGGGCCGCGGTTAAAGCTTTGTGGGTTGCATCTTTGACGATTGCATTATCGTGTTCGGCAATAAGGAGTATGGCCATTTTATACGGCTCCTGCTTCTTTGAGTTTGGCGACCAATTCAGCCACTGATTTCACTTTTACGCCAGAAGCGCGCTTAGGCGGCTCTTCGGTGTTTACAATCTTGAGGCGGGCTTTGACGGCAACGCCGTAATCAGCTGGCGTTTTTTCATCAAGTGGTTTTTTCTTCGCCTTCATGATATTCGGCAGAGACGCATAGCGCGGTTGGTTCAAGCGCAAATCGGTCGTAACGATGAGTGGCATTTTGACTTCAAGAGTTTGAAGTCCGCCATCGATTTCGCGGGTAATGGTGGCAACACCAGCGCCTGGTTCCAGTTTTGAACATGCCGTGGCTTGCGCCCAACCTAAAAGAGCTGACAACATTTGTCCGGTTTGATTGCAATCATCATCAATGGCTTGCTTGCCAAGGATTACGATTTCAGGGGCTTCGGCTTTGACAATACCAGCCAAAATTTTGGCAACATCAAGTGGCTCTACATATTCATCGTGCTTCACGAGAATGGCGCGGTCGGCACCCATAGCAAGCGCTGTGCGCAACGTTTCTTGGGCCTGTTGGGGCCCGATGCTGACAGCGATGATTTCAGTTGCCTTGCCTTGTTCTTTCAAGCGAATGGCTTCTTCAACACCGATTTCATCAAACGGGTTCATCGACATTTTGACATTGGCCAATTCAACGCCAGAGCCATCGGCTTTAACCCGGATTTTAACGTTGTAATCAACCACGCGCTTAACAGCGACCAAGATTTTCATAAGATGTCCTCGTTTGGAAATTTGAGTGGTTCAATAGAGTTAAGTGCTAGCCTAGTCAATTCTGCTAGCGCCTTACAGGTGACAAATACGACGTATCCTTAGCGCGCTAGTCTGGCCACGAAAGGTGAGCGCAGAATAACGGTCAGCACCAAACCGGCAATAAACCCACCGATATGAGCCCACCAAGCCACTTGCTGACCGACGCTTTGCGCCATAAAAAGGCTCACGATTTGCAAGACGAACCAGCCACCGAGCACCCATAGAGCTGATATCCGAAGCGGGATCCGCATGAAAAGCAAGATCCAAACCCGGGCTTTTGGATAGAGCAACATGTAAGCCGCCAAAACGCCAGACACTGCACCTGATGCGCCAATCAATGGCGAGGTTGACTGTGGTTCAAAGGCGGTATGGGCTAAAGCAGCGAGCACACCACACAGGATGTAAAACATCAAAAAACCTGTGAGACCAAAGGCATCCTCTACATTGTCACCGAAGACCCAGAGAAAGAGCATATTGGAAATGAGATGCATCCAACCACCATGCAAAAACATATAGGTGAGCAAAGTGAAGGGCTCTGAGATCGGACTGAAAGCAGCAATAATAGGGTTCGGTGTGTAAATGAGTTCGACTGGGATGACGCCAAAAATCACAGCGTAAAAATTGGCCAGCGTTTCATTGCTCACAACGCCTGTATAAAGAAATATGCAGGTATTCAAAACGATCAATGCCAATGTGCCGTATTGAAAACGAATAACGCGTAAAGGTGTGTCGTCATGCAAGGGAATGAACATTGGGATTACCTCATGAGCATCGGATAGAGCAGTTTGAAGGCGAGCCAGAACATAATGGCAGCAATGGCAAAATCAATGAAGCGCCAGACCGTTGGCTTGGCGAGGTATTGGCGTAAAAATTTTGCTCCAAAGCCGAGAGTGAAAAACCATGCGAAGGAAGCGATGGTGGCCCCCAATGCAAAAGCTGCTTGTTCGCCTTGGGGTCTGGCATTGGCAATTGAGCCTACGAGAATAACGGTGTCCAGATAAACATGCGGGTTTAAAAATGTGAATGCAGCGCAAGTGGCGATGGCTGACGTTAAGCTTACGCTTACACCTTCTGTGGTCGCCAAAGTGGATGGTTTCATGGCGCGCTGTAAAGCAAAGCAACCATAGACAATCAAGAAAGCTGCACCACCATAAGTCATGATCGTGACGAGTGCTGGAATTGCTTTGATTATAATCCCTAAACCATAAACGCCAGCCCAAATGAGAATGGCATCGGATAGGCTACAAAACAGTGCGACGGCAAAAATATGTTGATTTAAAATCCCTTGCCTGATCACAAAGGCATTTTGCGCACCGATAGCTACGATCAAGCCACCGCCAAGGGCAAATCCGGCAAGCGCGGCACTCCACATTTAACGGGTCTTTCCCGGAACCCAGAGAATGTCGCCATCGGCGGCTTTCACATTGGCCCAGCGGCTGGCCACAAAAAGAAAATCAGACAGGCGGTTGATATAAGCGATGGCACTGGCGCCAACCTGCTCATTGGGGTTTGTGGCTAATTCGACCATCAGGCGTTCGGCTCTGCGACACGTAGTACGGGCGAGATGTAAATAGGCAGCGGCGGGATGGCCGCCGGGAAGTACGAATGAACGTAAAGGCGCGAGGTCTTTGTTAAGCTCATCTATTTCGTGCTCAAGACGCGTGGCTTGGCTGGCCAAAATCCGCAAAGGCTCATAGTCAAATTTTTGACCGCGATCTGGCACACAGAGATCAGCGCCCAAATCAAAGAGCTCATTTTGAATGCGGGCCAACATAACATCGAGTGGGACCAGAACTTCCGCCGTGCTGTGAAGGCGGACAATGCCGATCACACTATTGGTTTCATCAACCGTGCCATAGGCTTGAATGCGGGCATCTGCTTTGGAGACGCGTTCGCCGGAGCCCAAGGCGGTTTCGCCAGCGTCTCCGGTTCTTGTGTATATGCGATTAAGGACAACCATGGATTTGGCCTAGCGGGTTTGAAAACATTTTTCTACTCGTTTCGTAAGTGGCCCGCAGGTTTAGCCCGCAAAGCTTGGTTGGTGACGAGGAGACCCGTCACTATGGTGAGGACCATCGCAATTAGCGCGGTTAGAATTGCGGTGCTGGCCGAAAATTGCCACGGCATTTCCAAAATGAATTTGGCAAGAAACCACGAGCCGATAGAGCCTACGGTCATGCCAAATAATGCTGCGACCAAGCCCAGCACGCCATATTCAATTGTAAATGCAGTTAAGAGCTGCCGACGGGAAGCACCGTAGGTTTTGAGCACGACGGCTTCATAGGTTCGCGATGATAATCCAGCCGCCAAAGCTCCAGCTAAAACCAGAACACCGGTCAAAAGGGTGAGAATATTAGCGCCCCGGATGGCGGTTAGCATTTGGCCTAAAAGATCTCCAACCGTTGAGAGTAAGTCTTTGACACGAACAGCGGTGGTGGAAGGATAGGCCTTCGCCATTTCATTCAAGAGTTTGGCTTCGTCGCCACCGATCATTTCTACGGTTACGATATGGCTGTGAGGTGCTGACTTTAACGTATTTGGTGAAAACACCATGACGAAATTAATCCCTAAGCTTCGCCAATTAACGGTGCGGAAATTAGCAATCTCTGCTTCCACATCGCGGCCCAAAACATTGACCACAATTTTGTCGCCGATTTTGAGATCAAGGCCTTTGCCAATATCTTCGACGAGGGACACGAGATTAGGTCCGCTATAATCATCGGCCCACCAAGCACCCTCAACAAGGGTTGAACCCTCAGGCAATTGGCTGGCATAGGTTAGCCCGCGGTCGCCGCGTAAAGCCCACGCGATTTCGGGATTGGGGGTAATTTTTTCTGCGTCAACGCCTTTGACTTTGACAATTCGCCCGCGCAGCATGGGAGCATTGGCAACTGAGATCACACGCTTTTTGGCGCTCAAGGTTGATTTGAAAGCGGGCAAATCTTCATTGCGGACATCAAGAAAGAAAAATGCGGGTGCCTTTTCGGGGAGGCCAGATTTGATTTCGCGGGTAAGCGTATTATCGGTCAGGGTTAATGTCACAAATAATGTGAGTCCCAATCCTAAAGCCAAAATTACCGAGACCGCTGAAGAGCCCGGACGATGCAAGCTGGCAATGGCTTGGCGGACCAGTACGTTTGAAGAAGTTGGTAGAAGGCTGGCAAGCTTTGTGATGCCGAAGGCCAGTGCAAGCAATCCAGCAAAACTCACGACAAGGCCGATGAGATAATAAATTGTCAGACGCTGATTATCGAAGGCCAGCAAGATGATGCCTGCTATGCTCGCTAGTATTATAAGCGTTGCGACGACAAAAATTCTCGGTGTTTTGCCAGAGGCTGTAATGACTTGATTGCGGAAAAGTGCAGTGGCTGGAATGTTGGCCGTGCGTCCGAGTGGCCAAATGCTGAAAGCAAGTGTGACCAGTGCGCCGAGAAGGCCTGCGAGACCTAAGGCGCGCCATTCAATATTGGGAGTCAGTGGGAGGGGCAACAATTCGCCAAAGAAATATTGAACAAGGCTAGGTGCAGCAGCCCCTAAGCCTAATGCCACGGCAATCCCTAAACCTGAAACCAAAATAATTTCTGTCAAATAGATGCCGAGAATATCACTGGCGGGAGCTCCTAAGCATTTATAAGTTGCAATGGCAGAGCCCCGGCGATTGATGAAGGCGGTTACGGCATTGGCAATGCCAGCGCCGCCAATGACAAGAGCGGTAAAACTGACTAAGGTCATAAAATAACTTAAGCGCTCAATGACATTTTCGGCACCTTGGGCGGCACGATCGGATGCACGCGCGCGCCACCCGGCTTTAGGAAATTTTGTTTCAGTTTCTTTGATCAACGCTTTGGCTTTGGCAAGACTAGGTTCGCCATCCAGCTTCACACGGTAACGCCACGTGATTAAACTGCCGGGTTGGATAAGCCCCGTTGTCATCAAAGCTGCATTACTCATCATCAGACGGGGGCCCACCATAAAGCCATCGGAGATGCGGTCAGGTTCAGCAACAATTGCGGGGCCGACCCGAAATTGCGCGGTGCCGAGTTTAATGAAATCGCCAGCTTTTATGTTTAAGCGGTCCATCAGAAGTTGATCTGCGACCACGCTATAGACTTCATCTGTCTTGCCAAGTGCTGCCTGCAGATTTGCGGCACCACTGAGCGAAGCCTCACCATAAAGCGGATAATTTTGATCGATGGCTTTGATTTCAACCAGCGCTGTATTTTCGCTCGCAATCGCCATTGCCCGTAAAGTGGCGACGGTGCTGATTGTGCCACTAGAATTCAAAAAATCATATTCCGTTTTGCCCATTTCCTGATGAACGAGGGCAAACTCCAAATCACCGCCGAGCAAGGGCTGGCCTTGCTCATTTAGGCCACGTTCAAGGCTTGCGGAAAGTGAACCAATAATGGCAATGGCCGCCGTGCCCAAGGTCAAGCAAATCAGAAAGATCCAGAACCCTTGTAAGCCGGAGCGCAAATCGCGCAAAGCAAAGCGTAGCCATAGACTGAGACGGCTCATGAAACATGACCATCGCGAACCCGGATCATGCGGTCGCAGCGCTTGGCTAAATCGTGATCATGGGTCACCAGCAGCAAGGTGGTGCCTTCGGTTTTTTTGACATCGAACAGAAGTTGGATGATTTGTTCACCAGTTTCTTGATCGAGGTTTCCTGTCGGCTCATCAGCCAAAATTATTTTGGCGTTAGATGCCAACGCTCTGGCAATCGCTACTCTTTGTTGCTCACCGCCTGATAATTGACCGGGATAATGGCTTAAGCGATGCGAGAGGCCAACGCGCTCTAACCTGGCAGCCGCAATCGCAGTGGCGTTTTTAACGCCTTTGAACTCGAGCGGGATGCTGACATTTTCGAGTGCGGTCATGGTCGGGATCAAATGGAAAGATTGAAAAACAATGCCAACGTGATCCCGGCGAAAGCGTGCCAGCTCATCTTCTGATTTTCCGTTCAAGATTGTACCGGAGATATTCACAGAACCTTTTGTAGCAGCCTCAAGACCCGCAATCACCATGAGAAGAGAGGTCTTGCCTGAGCCAGAGGGTCCAACCACGCCAATGGCTTCTGAGGGGTGTGCGATAAAATTCACGTCCTTCAAAATATGAACGGGACCGGCCCGGCTTGGCAAAATGAGATTCACAGCGGCAAGATCGATCAATCGGGAAGTGGACACAGGGGTATTCGCTTTCGTTGCGGAAGATTATATTTAGATGGGTTAGGTCAAATGATTTGTCTATGGGCTTGAGCAATCAGGTGTGGCCACCTATCTTGAGGCGTATGAAACAGTTATTTTCCGTCTACGTGGCTTTTATGCTTTCGGTTGCCTCCGCGTTTGGTGCTGAACCCAATGTTTTAATGCTGGGAGATAGTCTGACGGCAGGTTATGGGTTGGAGTCTGCGGAAGCTTTGCCTTTAAAGTTGGAACAAGCGTTGCGCGCTGAGGGGGTTGCCGTTACGATTGTGAATGCTGGCGTTTCGGGGGATACCATGGCGCAAGGTCAGGCGCGATTGGATTGGGCGTTGACGCCAGAAATTGATGCGGTGATCGTAGCGCTTGGTGCCAATGATGCATTACGCGGATTGCCGCCATCCCAGATGCGCGAACATTTGGTACTGATCCTCGACGCGCTGAAACTTAAAAACCTGCCCGTCCTTATGCTCGGAATGCGGGCACCACCAAACTTAGGTCCAGACTATGCCCGCGAATTTGAGGCAATTTATCCGGACTTGGCAAAGCAATATGATGTGCAACTTTATCCTTTTATGTTGGACGGCGTTGCTGGGAATATAGCACTGAACCAAGCGGATGGCATTCATCCCAATTCGCAAGGTGTTGCCGTTTTGGTTCCTAAAATTTCACCCGCCATTAAACTACTCTTGCAGAAAGTTGTTGTGTCCAATTGATATAAGGATGGTTTGTCATGCCTCGATTGTTTACCGGCGTAACATTGCCTGATGATGTTTGTGAAAGCCTGGCAAATTTGCGCGGCGGAATTAGTGGTGCGCGCTGGATAGATGCCCAGTCATTTCACATTACATTGCGGTTTATTGGCGATATTGATGGCAGCATTGCCCGAGAAATTGCTGACGCTTTGGCGGATGTCAGGTTTCCTAGTTTTGAATTGCAGCTCAAGGGTATCAATGTATTTGGTGGCAGCAACCCGCATACGCTTTATGCCGGAATCGTGGATAGCCCAGAATTGAAACGCTTGCACGCGGTGCACGAGCGCTTAGCCCAGGTTCTGGGATTGCCGCCAGAGCATCGCAAATTTTCACCACATGTGACTTTAGCCAGATTGCGCGATTCTGATCCCCTGGGTTTGCAGCGCTACTTAGTTGCTGAAAATCTGTTTCGCACGAGGACTTTCCAGGTCTCGCATTTCGTGCTCTTCTCATCGAGGCCTTCGCGGGGTGGCGGACCTTACGCGATTGAACAAGCCTATGATTTGGAGGTGGCATAATGAGCGAAGCTTTAGTGATTGGTGTGGCGCGGGTGAAAGCCTTACATGAGATTTCCGGTTGGACGGAAGCGAAGGGCCGGGACGCGATTTTTAAAACGTTTCAGTTCAAGAATTTTAATCAGGCTTTTGGCTTCATGAGCCGGGTGGCACTGGCGGCAGAAAAAATGGACCATCACCCGGAATGGAGTAATGTTTATGGCCGGGTTGATGTCACATTGACCAGTCATGATGCAGGTGGCGTTACCGAGCAGGATTTTGCCTTAGCGCGCAAGATTGAAAGCTTCGTCTCGCTATAAATACAATTTTACTAGTCCGTGACATTAAAATTATGTAACTTGAATTCCATCGACCCCGAACACATCTGTCGGAGGTTCACTTATTACTGGAGGGTTTTATGGCTGACGTTCGTTATCAAACACAAACTGGCGCTCGCGCCGATGTAGATCAAGGCCTTAGGTCTTACATGCAAGGCGTTTACAACTATATGGCGTTGGGCATTGCCTTGACGGCCGTCGTGGTTATGGCATTGGCTGCAAATCCTGCTGCTATGGCCGTGGTTATGAGCATGAAGTGGGTGTTCTTTATTGCAACACTTGGTCTTGGCTTTTTTGCTCCCAAGTTAATCTTTTCTGGCAACGTCGCTTTGGCGCATGCCGCGTATTGGGGTTATGCTGCACTTTGGGGCCTCATGATTGCACCAATGGTAGGATCATATCTCAATGTTGCACCTAGTCTCGTTTTCCAAGCGTTCTTGGTTACTGCAATTACGTTTGGCGCTGCCAGCATGGCAGGATACGTTACAAAACGTAACCTTTCGGGTCTTGGCAATTTCTTCATGATCGCTTGTATCGGTCTGATCGTTGCTGGCTTGTTGAATGCCTTCGTGTTCCAAAGCGGCATGTTTGGCATGATCATGTCAGCAATCACTGTATTGTTGTTCGCAGGTATCACAGCCTACGAAACCCAAATGATCAAGGAAATGTATTTTGAAGGCGACTCGCATGGCGTTGCAAAATCAAAGTCGATCTTTGGTGCCTTTGCACTCTACGGTAGCTTTGTGACCATGTTCGTTCATATCCTGAACCTCATGGGCTTCATGAGCCGCGAATAAACTCGTTCCCGATAATTCAGAAAGGCCTCGGAAATTCCGGGGCCTTTTTTGTTTTAATACGCTGCGAGTTTTGGTTTCTTGAGGAGGACTGTTAAAACCTGTCCTAGGTCATGACCGCGCTTCAAGATAAGACCACCTTGCGCGATGACTGCGTAGAGTCCTTGCTTACGGGCGAGGGCTGGATTTTTTACAATCCGATAAAGCGGGCTTTCGCTGGTTCGCCGGAAAACCGAAAATGTTGCAAGTTCTTGACCGAAATCCATGGCGTAATCGCGCCATTCGCCTGAGGCAACATTGATGCCGTAAATGCGTAAAATCTGGGAGAGCTCATGGCGATCAAAAGTGATTTGCGGCGTGATACGCGGCGCCGTGGGAAACGAAACAACTAGATCTGTATTCTCCAACTCAGGCTGCTCCCGCTTTATAACATTTACATGAAGATTACCTGTGCTTACAAATTTAACAAGGCACGATTTTTGTAAATTCTTGAAACCGCCACAATCTGATCAAGCCTTGGACATGATAGAGGGAAATAGTGACGATGTTGCCTCTACAAGACCCGGCTGGTCCGCCCTTCGGGAAATCTGCCCCCCAGCCCCACCGAAGACGCACAATGTCAGCCGGGTCACTATCCAGCATCCCCTTGTTGTAACTGAGGTAACGTTCCCTTTGGCGGCTGATGAGTTTATCAGTCGCCATTTTTTTGGCTTGACCTCTACGTTCTGTGATCCGATATCGCTAGCAACGATTGATGATATTGGATTGAACTGACATGGCCGCTAAAACTGCAAAAACTCCGAATGGTAAACCACAAGCTTTTCAAGCCGAGGTGGCAAAACTTTTGCAGCTCATGGTGCATTCGGTCTATTCGGATCGCGATGTGTTTTTACGCGAGTTAATTTCCAACAGCTCAGACGCTTTAGATAAATTGCGTTATGCCGCGATTGCGGAACCAGCGTTGCTGGAACAAGAGGCCACGCTATCGATTACCATTACACCGGATAAGACCGCCAAGACACTGACCATCAGCGACACTGGCATTGGCATGGATGCTCAAGAACTGACTGATAATCTCGGCACGATTGCGAAGTCTGGCACTCAAAGTTTTATGGAAAAAATGAAAGATGCGCCAACCCTGATTGGCCAATTTGGTGTTGGATTTTATTCAGCATTTATTGTGGCCCATTCGGTTGAAGTATTTTCGCGTAAAGCGGGTGCGGCGGAAGCTTTTGTCTGGACCTCGGAAGGAGCTGGTACTTTTACCGTAACTGCTTCTGAAAATGTTTCGCGTGGCACAAGGATCGTTCTGCATTTGCGTGATGATGCGTTGGATTATCTTGAAGGTTGGAAACTTGAAAGTGTGGTGCGAAGTTATTCGGACCACGTTGGTCATCCGATTATGTTGGTCGATGGTGAAGCCGAACCTAAACAAATCAATTCCGCCAATGCGATTTGGACACGACCTAAAGCTGAGGTGACGGCTGAACAACATAAAGAATTTTTCAATCATCTCACACATAGCGATAGGGCTCCGGCGCTTACCATTCATTACCGCGCTGAGGGTCGTTATGAATATACGGTCCTTCTCTATGTGCCGGGCGAAAAGCCATTTGATCTCTATGATCCCGAGCGCAAAGGTCGCCAGAAGCTTTATGTGAAGCGGGTTTATATTGCTGATGATGTAGCCCTGTTGCCCGCTTATTTGCGCTTCGTGCGCGGGGTGATCGATAGCTCTGATATGCCACTGAACTTATCGCGCGAGATGCTGCAAAATAATGCGCAAGTCTCCGCAATTCGCAAAGCGGTGACCAATAAAGTATTGGCAGAACTCAAGCGCAGTGCAGAGCAAGAACCCGCGCAATTTGCTGGCATATGGACTGAGTTTGCCGCCGTTATCAAAGAAGGTCTGTACGAAGATTTTGAACGACAAGAACAGCTCTTGGAATTGGCGCGATTTCGCTCCACAAAATCTGATGCGATTTCTTTGAAAGACTATGTTGCGAATTTACGTGAAAACCAAACCGCGATTTACTATCTCACCGGAGAAGATGCGAAAAAGGTGCAGTCGAGCCCACAACTTGAAGGTTACAAAGCGCGCGATATCGAAGTGTTGTTGCTGACCGATCCTATCGATAGTTTTTGGGTGCGGACCGTGCAGGGTTATGACGGCAAACCATTGAGGTCGATTGCGCAAGGGGCAGCTGATCTCGATTTGATTACCCTAAAAGATAAGCCTGAAACGCCGAAAGCTGACGATGGTGACATGTCGGCTTTGATCGCCGCGATGAAGTTAGCACTTGGCGATCAGGTCAAAGATGTGCGGGTCTCGAAGCGTTTGGCGGAGAGTGCGGTTTGCCTGGTTAATGAAGGTGACATGGACCGCACGCTAGAGAAATTACTATCTCGGCAGAAGGATTCGGGCGTTGGCGTGAGTGCGCCAGTGTTGGAAATCAATGCTGGACATGGGCTGATTATCGCTCTGGCGAAGGCTGCTCAAAAAGATATGAAAGCACCCTTCCTCGAAGACGCGTCAAACGTGTTACTTGGCCAAGCTTACATTCTCGAAGGTGAAGTGCTGAGCGATCCATCAGACTTTGCGAAACGTCTGACGAAAATGATGGCGCAGGTCTTCGCTTAAGAAAATAACTTAGCAAAAGTTTCTAACGGCGTGTTGGCGCCGCAGACAATGATGCCAATGCGTTCGCCAGGTTTTGGGCGATAGCGCCCGGATAGTAATGCGGCAAAGGCGGCGGCACCACCGGGCTCGGTGACCAATTGCAAATGTTGCCAGAGATAGCGCTGCGCGTCTTGGATCGCAGCGTCCGTGACGAGCGCCACGCTGGCGATATGCTCTTTTACGATTGGGAACATGAGATCACCAACTGAGGATGCGCCAAGTGAATCTGCGGCAATTCCGGAAGGTGTGATTTTTGTCGGTGTGCCTGCCCGTAATGCCACGTCAAGAGCATTTGCGGTTTCTGGCTCTACACCGACGAGATTGACGCTTGATTCGTAATACGCGGCAATGCCACCGATCAAGCCACCGCCGCCAACAGCCACTAATACAGTATCCAAATCCTGTGCTTGCTCTTTTAGTTCCAGACCGACAGTGGCTTGGCCTTGCAAAGTGCCAATGGCATCATAGGCGTGAATGCCCATTGCGCCAGATTGGGCCTGATAGGTTTGGCAGCCCAATAGAGCCGCGGCGTAGTTCTCACCATCTTGCACAATGTCAGCGCCGTAGTTGGCAATGCGGGCCACTTTGGCGGGCGATGAAATTGATGGTACAAAAATTCGGGCTTTGATCCCCAGCATGTGGGCGGCATAGGCCACAGCAGCACCGTGATTGCCACCCGAAGCAGCGGCAACGCCAGCTTTGGGAACGTTTGATTTAAGCAAAGTGTTGAATGCCCCACGAGCCTTAAAACTACCGGAATGCTGGAGCTGCTCTAGCTTCAAGGTGACTGGCGTATCGTGGCTTGGCACCATAATTTCGATGGTCGGCGTGCGCCTCACATGACGGGCGATGCGGGTGGCGGCGGCCATAATATGCGAAAGCGAAAGCTCATCCATGGCGTGGCGCTACGTTTACAGGGGTGTCTGAAATCGCGTCAAAATGCTCAACATAAAAGCGCTGTTGGGCACGGGCTGCGGTGAGTGAATTTCGCATCAG
>JAYUOP010000039.1:0-39934 GCA_043760745.1 Hyphomicrobiales bacterium | reverse complement strand
GAACGGCTTGCCCGAGAGCAAAGTCAGGCACTGCAATCAGCAGCTTTTGCAAATTCGGTCCAACCGATGCAGTATGCGCAAGAATGCCTCGAACAATTTCGTTCCATGCTGCAATATGTTCGCGTGGCAACGAAGTTTGAATTCCACTCAGGTCGTAAGTTAGCATGAACGATTCACTCTTAGAGTTTATAACTTGAACCAACCCCAGGGGATGTTCAGCAAAACCAAAAAGACGATAAATCACCTACATTGGAAATGCGATACACAAACGTGGTAAATCACAGGCTTGTGAGGAGAAGTGAAAAGCAGCGATATCTGTTGCTAAAAAGCGCCGTCATAAGCGTGGGACGGTATTCGTGCAGCGATCACAGAAAACATAGGTCTGGACAAGGCTTCGCGAATTTCTGTTTTCAAAGCGAGCTGGCTATCAACTTCAACGCCAAATCCACCATAAGCGCGCGCCACACTTGCAAAGTCTGTGCGACCAAAATCAACACCTAAGTTAGGTCGCTGGGTTCCGCGCTGTTTCAGATCAATTAAAGCAAGGCTCTCATCGACCAGAACGCAAATGATCACCGGCAACTTCAAATCGCGCAATGTTGCGAGTTCGCCAATGCACATATCTAAACCAGCATCCCCGATAACGCATAAAACAGGCGCGTCTGGCCTCCCCATTTTTGCCCCGGCGGCGAGCGGTAAAGCGCAAGCCATCGTGCAAAGTCCAGAGGATTGGAGTAAACTGCGCGGCGTTTTGCAAGACCACATTTGGCTGAAAAGTATACGGTGTGCACCGGAGTCTGCGGTTGCAATGGTATTGGCTGGGAGTGCTGCTCGCAAACCGCGAAACACGGCATGTGGTCCCCAAGTGATTGGCCCAGCAAAGGCCTGACGCAAATCGGCGCGCGCCGCTTCCGCCCTGCCATTTCCCCAACGCTTAGGCGTATCATGGTTTAATTCCGCCAAAGTTTCTGAAACATCACCAACCAGGCTCATGTCCACCCTATGCATACCGTGGGCACGTTCGGTAGGACAAATTTCAATGATTGTTTGCCGGTCGTGCCATGGATTGCGCCAACCAATCCGCATCTCAATGGGATCATAGCCAAGCAAGAGGATAGTATCGGCTTCTGCAATAAGAGGCAACAAGACCTTATCCGCAAGCGGAGAAAGACCAGCACCCGCAATACAAAGCGGATCATCTTCGTCCAATAAGCCTTTACCTTTGTAAGTTGTGATCAAGGGAATGTTGTGTGATTTACAAAACACTCGAATAGCATCGCCTGCGTTGGCATTCACGGCGTCAACACCAGCAATGGCAATGGGTTTCTGGGATTGCGTTAAAGCGTCCTTGGCCCGCTTCAATGTGTCAGGCGGATTTTCTACTTTTGCTGCAACGAAAAAACTTTGCATTTGTGTGATGATGTCAGCCTCAGCCACGTCAATTGGAACATCAATATGCACGGGCCCAAGTTGGCCTGAAACCGCGAGAGAAATTGCTTCAGACATCACAGCCGTAATGTTATGTTTTTCGAGCCGGAAACTACCTTTGACCAGCGGATGTAAAACCGCCTGATGATCAAAAACCTGATGCGTGTAGCTCGCAATATCGGCGGTGGGAATACATCCGGTGAGAAATATGAGTGGTACGCGATCTTGCATTGCGTTTGCGACAACGTTGATTGCATTGGCAACGCCGGGTCCGAGAGTTGCAATTAAGACGGGCAGCGCGCCAGTCATATGCCAATGACCCTCAGCAAAAAAGCCACCATTGTTTTCGTGTTTGACCAATACAAATTTCAAACCGGCTTCGTTCAAACCCTGCATAAGCGCCAAAACTTCGCCACCTGGAATACCAAAGGCGTGAGTAGCGCCTGCTTCTGCCAAGGCCTGGCCAATGAGATTTGCGCCGCATGTCATTTTATGTGAACCTCACCATCAATCACACCGATTGTTTTCAATTCTTGAATGTGAACATCGCTATAGCCCAGCAGTTCCCTTAAGATCCATCCAGTGTCTTGTCCCAATTTCGGCGGTGCTTTGCGATAAGAAACTGGCGTATCGCTCAGCTTCAATGGGTTGCCGATAAGAGAAACTTCGCCAGATTTTGCAGTTGCATATGGTAATGTTATTTTCATTTCCCGTGCTGCCACTTGCGGGCTCAAAAAAACTTCAGACAAATCGTTCACCGGACCAGCCGGAACGCCAATATCCTCAAGTATCAACAACCAATCAGCGCAAGTGCGTCTCATGGTGAGTTCCCGAAGGATCGGCAGCAGCTCTCCGCGATTTCGTACGCGTTCTGGATTATTCTTAAACCGGACGTCAGTTGCAAGATCTGGACGCCCCGCTACATCTACAAAGCGTTTGAACTGCTGATCGTTACCGACGGCCAAAATAAAATCCTTATCGGCGGCGGGGAAAATTCCGTAAGGCACAATCGTTGGATGATCATTACCGCGCCGCGGCGGCACTTTGCCATCGGTTAGAAATCCAACGCCTTGATTGATTAAAAGTGCAATTTGGGAATCAAGTAAGGCCAAGTCGATATGTTGGCCGCGCCCCGTATGGTGACGCGCTTGAATGGCGGCCAAAATACCAGTAGCCGCATACATGCCACATATAACATCAGCCACGCCAACTCCAGCTTTCAAAGGAGGGCCATCCGCTTCACCCGTGAGCGACATAAGTCCGCCTTCGCCTTGAACCAGAAAATCATAGCCAGCGCGTTTGGCATTAGGCCCAGTTCGGCCAAAGCCGCTGATTGAACAATAAATCAAGCGAGGGTTAGCTTTTGAAAGTGACGTATAATCTAAATTGTAGCGTTCCAGATCGCCCGGCTTAAAATTTTCGACGATAATATCGGACTGCATGACAAGTGAAGTCAAAATGATTTGCCCCTGTGGTGATGCCATATCAACAGCGAGTGAATGTTTCCCACGGTTTGCTGAAAGAAAATAAGCGCTTTCGCCAGTGCCATAACCATTCTCGGTCTCAAGAAATGGCGGGCCCCAACTTCGCGTATCATCACCAGTCAGAGGACGCTCAACTTTGATCACTTCTGCGCCGAGATCGGCCAGTAACTGGGTCGCGGTTGGCCCCGCCAAAATACGCGAAAGATCAAGAATACGAAGACCAGAAAGAGCTGCTTTCGAATTTGGCGGGGCGTTGGTCAGATTATTGGTCTTTCAATACGAGGGTTTGAGGCAATCTTATTTCATCTCGGTTTTAATGGCAGCACAGAAATCATCTTTCACCAAAGACAAAAACTGACGCGCTGAATCTTCGGTTGGATGATAAGGGTCTTTGACACTGCCATCTGGTTTTCTGCGAAAGTTGGCAGCATTGCCGAGATTGGCCGCAATGGTTACAGGCGTGTAGCCGCGAACAAACGTGCATTGCTTGCCGGCAGTTTTAAATGCTCGCTCAATATTGGTTTGCGCAAGTTGACGCTCGCGGACTATTTTTTCCGTATATCCAGGGGCGGTCGTCATAAAGATACAAGGCACATCGGCTGGGATATCTCTCATAGTACGCCTCACATCAGTGAGCGCATCGTCAGCACTTTTTGCCCAGCGTTCAGTGGCATTGCCCAAGAAAAACATGACGAAGAGTTTTGGATCGTAGTAGCCATTTGCGAACATCGCTTGAAACGGCGATTGTTCAGCCCGGCAGAATTGATAGGCTTCGCCTTCGCCTATTTGCACATATTTGTTTTTGGTTTTGTTGATGACGCCAAATGAACCCGCATTGACTTTCCATTTCGGGTCAATCCCGCAAATTGAATTCTTGCCTGACGTGTCAGTTGATGTCCAAGCGGTTAAAGAACTTGAGCGAACGCCCAGAACCCCAACCGACATTCCTTTGGTCAATCCGCATTGCCCAGAAATTCCCTTGAAAAATTCAATGAATGCCACGCCCGCCCCAAAGCTCAGTTGCGAGTCCCCGAGCACAAAAATTTCCGGCGATTGGAAGTTGCTCTCTGCTTGTGCAGGGATTTTGCTAATCGCAATCAAGCTAGCAATGACGGTCATAAGATAGGCAAATTTTTTCATACGTCGAATCCTATTAGATAGTGGAATGGCCATACGCTGAAATCGCGGCAATGAGCCAGTGCTGATAAGGTGTTTTCACCAAAACGTGATAAAACAAAACCTGCGGCGATCTGTTTATAGCTTGTTAACTCTACTGAGGTTGAAGTCACGTTATCCCTCACCCAATTGTGATTAAAAACATGTGTTGGTTGATTTCCAATGTTCTGTATTTTGAGCGATATAACAATTACGCTTTAAATCAGAGCGAGTAAATTGTAACCAACCCGAACCCAAGGATAATTCAAATGACTACAACCCGTCGTACATTTAACACCGCTTTAATTGCTTCAGCTGTTGCTGCTGCCATTTCCACCGCTGCTGTTATGTCAGCCGTTCCTGCCGCCGCCGCATCAAAAGAAAAATGTTACGGTGTTGCCAAGGCTGGTGGTAATGATTGTGCAGCTGGTGCTGGTACCACTTGCGCTGGAACTTCCACTAAGGACTATCAAGGTAATGCTTGGAAGTTTGTCAACAAAGGCACATGTGTTGGGATGACCGCTCCTGGTGGACGCACCGGCTCTTTAAAGCCATTGGCACGCGATAATTAATTGAGATTGCGGCGGGCATAAGGATGGAAACTGTTTTGAAAAAAACACGTGCAAAGCCCTTGTGCCTGCCGATTTTTGCCTCGCCTCACCGAACTGGGGCAGGTTTTAAACCAGAGCACCTCGAAGACATTTTGCAAGACGACCGCAAAGTAGGTTTCTTTGAAGTTCACGCCGAAAATTACATGGGCAAAGGTGGCGCACCCCACGTGGCCCTTGAGCGACTTCGGCAAGACTATCCAATCTTTGTGCATGGTGTTGGTCTTTCTATCGGTGGCGCGCAACCGCTGAACATCGAACATCTCAATCGCTTTAAAGCAGTTGTTGAGCGTTATGAACCAACCGTCGTGTCGGAGCATCTTGCATGGTCCACACATGATGATACTTACTACAATGATCTCCTACCTGTGCCTTACACACGCGACGTTTTGGATCGTGTTGTTTCTCATATTCACCAGGTTCAAGATGTATTGGGACGAAACATGTTGTTGGAAAATCCTTCAACTTACGTGGCCTTTGAAGCATCAGAAATGAGCGAGACCGACTTCATCCGCGACATCGCCAAGCGAACCGGATGTGGTCTATTGCTGGACATCAATAATGTTTTTATCTCAGCCACCAATCACAATTATTCGGCAGAACGCTATCTTGCTGACTTCCCTTTGAACAGCGTTCAGGAAATTCACCTTGCTGGCCATGCCACGGAAACCGATGATAATGGCAATCCGCTTTTGATCGATGCCCATGATCGCGCTGTATCAAACGACGTATGGTCTCTTTACGAAACCGTTTTGGCAACAAAAGGTCTAGTGCCAACATTGGTTGAGTGGGACAATGATGTTCCGGCATGGTCTATCCTCAAAGCAGAGGCGAATTTAGCGGATCAAATTCTTCAGCGCTATGCAACACCTGCTCACCCGGACCTTTATCGTCGTGCCAGCTGATCAATCCATTTACAATCAGGATTTTGCTAACGCTCTGCTCAATCCTGCACTGACCGTTCCGACAGGTATCAGGGCTGGATCGGACAAACGCTATGCCGTGTATCGCAACAACGTTACTGTCAGTTTGGTGCGGGCCATGGAGGCAAATTTCCCCGCCATTCGAAAGCTTTTGGGGGAGATTTATTTTGCGGGTCTTGCACGTGAATTCGCCCAAGCGCATCCACCAAGGTCGCCCCTCATGTTTTTTTATGGTGACGAATTTCCAAAGTTTCTTGAGCTGCAAACAGACCTTTCCGAATATTCTTATCTCAGTGACGTGGCGCGGCTCGAACAGCTTTGGCGACAATCCTACCACGAGCAAGACATATCCTGTTTGTTACCAGTAGAAATTGCCGCTCTCGATGATGAGCAATTAGCAAGCCTGTGCCTAAAGCCGCATCCCGCTTTTGCGTTGTTGTCTTCGCCATTCGCTGTGCATTCAATTTTTAGCGCAAATCGGTCGGATCAAGGACAGAATTTAACTCCAGTAAATACGCCTGAATACGTGATTATCTCGCGGCCAAAATACAGCGTTGAAACCCGGGCTGTTAGCAAAGGTACATTCACATTTCTTAAGGCATTGTCAAATGGCCAGCCAATTGGCGCGGCAGCCGATGAAGCGTTGAATATTGATGCCGAACTTGACCTTACAAATTGTATAAGCACACTCCTGATCGTCGGCGCATTTCAAACATTAGAAAAACAAGGATAACTCATGGCTCTTTCTTCCCTCATTTTGAAAGTTGAAAATCTCATTGTGCGTTTACTGCCACGTTCACTCGCAAGTGCGGCCCTTCGCATTGCATTAGCCGTGCCGTTCTTTCGCTCAGGGCTAACCAAATGGGATGGTTTTGGACAAATTTCAGAAAGTGCCCTCTATTTGTTTTCGGATGAATTTAAATTGCATCTTTTTGGCAAGGTGATCGATTATCCCTTGCCAACGCTTGCGGCCTATGGCGCAGGAATTGGTGAAATTATCTTACCAATATTGTTGGTCTTAGGCCTTGGCACCCGTTTTGCTGCAGTTGGTCTTTTGATCATGACAGCTGTGATTCAAATTACTTTGCCTGATGCGTGGCCACTGCATTTAACCTGGGCTGCAATGGCTCTTGGGATTATTGCGCTCGGTGCCGGTAAATTGTCAGTTGATCATTTATTAGGTTCAAGAAACTAGACCGCTTTTGACTTCGGTAACGTCGCCGTTGCCGAAGTCATTTCCAGAGCGTTGAACCGAAACTAAATTTTGCAAATCCAGTAAAATTAGTTCCGTCGCAGCTTTTCGAAACTCCCAACGGCCACAGCAGCAATAATGATGCTGCCCACCAGAATGTCGCGCACGTAACTATCTACGCTGAGCTGGGTTAGGCCATTGCTCAACACACCAATCATCAGAACGCCGATCAACGTATGGAAAACCCGTGGTTCGCCATGGCGGCCAATTGTCATGCCAAGGAATACCGCCGCAATCGCATCCAACATCAAGCTGCTGCCTTGGGTTGGGTTTGCTGAGGCAACCCGGGATGCATACATTAACCCCGCGATAGCCGCTCCCAAACCCGTAATGCAGAATGCTAGAAGGCGCGTCCGACGCACAGGAACGCCCGCTAATCTTGCAGCCTCTGCATTGCCACCCATGGCATAAATATGCCGACCAAACACCAACTTCTCCAAAATAAACCAAGTCAGCAACAGCGCAACCAAAGCGAGAATTGTCAAGTTTGGTAAGTTGAGAACTTGATCCCCTGAAGACCAAATTGGAATTCCACCTTTGGCAATACCGGAAAAGCTCGGCGGTATGTCACCGCCAAAAATCGTCTTGCCGCCGCTAACCAGAAATGCAGCGCCACTAAAAATTGTCAGTGTCCCTAATGTTGCTACGAAGGGCAAAATCCCAAGATAGCTCACTAAGAACCCATTAAATGCACCACCTGCAATACCAACCAAGAGTGCCACCGTTATGCCAAGTGGAACTGAATCCGTTACTTGAAACGTCACGGCAGCGACAACGCCCGCAAGGCTCGCCATTGACCCCACACTCAAGTCAAAATCACCCATTGCCATAACGGCGGTCATGGCAAAAGCCGTAACCGCCAACATGCTCATTTGTTGGGAAATGTTGATCAGATTGCGGCCGGTCATAAAAGTTCCGGGCAGCATGACCCAGAAAAACACCACCAGGCCTAAAAAGCAAACCAGCGTGCCATAGGTTTGAAAGGTCTTCAGCACGCTGGTTTCGATTGCTTAGTCGCCAACGTTCGCAGCGGTTATCAACTTGGTCGGAACATAGATCACACTTTGCTTAATCTGTTCACCACCAATTTGGCGTTTCACAGCGTCCGCTACTGCGCCGCCAATACCCTTAAAATCTTGCGCCATAGAAGCTTCAAAATTACTGCCCTTGCCGATGGCCGCACGGGCTTCTGGGTTGGCATCAATGCCTGTAATCACAATGCCTTCGCCACCGCGTCCAGCCGCTTCAATAGCTTGTAATGCGCCAAGGGCTGGTTGATCCCAAGCGGCCCATACAGCAGATATTGATCCCTTGTCTGGATTGGCTGCAAGCAAAGCTTCCATCTTGGCGCGGCTATCCGCAATGCCGCCATCTTTAACGTCAGGTGTGACCCGGTCGAGCACTGTAATGTCAGGGCTGTTCTTAAAAATCGCATCTGCAATGATCCCGCGTTGTTGCACCGGTGGAAATGCATCGAACACAAACATTACGATTTTGCCTTTGCCATTGAGGCGGTTGGTCATATAGGCCGCCGTATCTGCTGCCATCGAATACCCATTACTGGTGACGTTGGTTACGAGCAAAGGCGATGCGCCAGCGTCCATCCCGAATACCGGAACGCCTGCTGCTTTTGCCGCCTCCAGGCCGGCTGCAACTTGGGAAGGATCGACATTGATCACAATAGCAGCTGGCTTTTGATTAGCAGCATCTTCAAGGCGCGCAATAACCGCAACAACATCACCTTTCGTATCAATCACATTGACATCCCAACCATTCGCTTTGGCTTTTTCTTGAAAGGCTTCAACATAAAACTGTGTGCCGGGCTGAGCGAGATAAGGTGTAATCACAGTAATTTTTTCACCTGCAGCAGCGGCAATGCCACTCATCATGGCTAAGGCCGAAACAGTTGCAAGACCTAAAAAGCTGCGGCGAACAAATCTCATAACATTCTCCCATTGTGATTAGTGTGCCTTGCTTGGCACGTTCATTTCAGTATTACTGCATAAAATTTTGAGGCGCGCAAATGCTAATTGGAATCGATGTCGGTACGACGGCTGTTAAGGCAGCACTCTTTGATTATACGGGTCTTGTGCTGAAATCTTTTGTCCAGAAATATCCAACTAACCGTCCGGCTGCAGGTCATAGCGAGCAACACGCTACAGATTGGTTACAACTAAGTCTGTCAGCTTTGCATGAGTTAAATACGTTTCACCAAGTCAAAGCCATTGGGCTGTGTTCTCAAGTTAACACCCATGTTTTCGTTGATGCAAATGGCACGGCCTTAATTCCTGCAATGACGTGGCAAGACGGTCGCTGCGCAGCAATTGCAGCCAAGCTTGATCACCAAATTTCAATGGTGGAAAAAATACAATGGTGGGGCGCGCCCCTGCCAATTGACACCAGTCACGTTCTCGCCCGCATGGCTTATGTGGCGGAGTTCATGCCAGAAATTTGGCACAAGACCCGCTGGGTGCTAGCCCCAAAAGACTACTGCCTGATGCATATCACCGGCGAAGTTGTGACCGATCCTATGACCGCGTTCGGTATCGTGGATAGCAATCTTTCGTTGATCCCACACTTGCTAGATCTTGTACCAGGTGCGGCACAACGATTGCCACCACTTGCTTCATTTACAAAAATAATCGGTAAGGTAAAGCACGGCTTGCCGTTTGCTGGCGTGCCGGTGGTTACAGGGGCAATGGATGCATGGTCAGGTTTGTTCGGAGCTGGTGTCAGTGAGCAAGGCCAAGGCCTTTATCTGAGTGGGACCAGCGAGATTCTTGGCATTGTATCGCCGCTTAAGTCGCCAGTTCCAGGGGTTATTGCTTTTGCAAAATGTGAAGGCATTGTATTGCATGCCGGTCCCACCCAATCCGGCGGTGCCTCTGTCGAGTGGGTTTCGAAATTACTTAATCGCACACCAGTTGAAATTTCTGAATTGGCCGCCAGTGCTGATCTATCCAAACCTCAGCCAATGTTTCTCCCTCATCTTGAAGGCGAACGGGCACCCCTGTGGGACGTGAATTCAAGGGCGTCATTTTCTGGTCTTTCGTCAAGTATGGGACCAGCTGAAGTGGCGCGCGCTGTCTTGGAGGGTGTTGCATATTCGGCAAGATTAGTGATGGCGAGCCTTGAAGCTTCCGCATGTGTGCGTCCAAGTGAAATCAATCATTCTGGCGGCGGTGCGAACTCTGATACGTGGTGCCAAATTCGAGCCGATGTTCTTGGCCGCCCAATCTGCCGCATGAAAATGCGTGATGCTGGTGTTTTGGGTGCTGCACTCATAGCGGGAATCGGTGTAAAAATATTTCCGTCTCTCTCCGAAGCCACAAAACAATTTGTGGCAGTTGATCGCGTATTTGAACCCAACGCCAGCCAACAAGAGCGGCACAATCACGGATTTGAAAAGTACAAATTATTGTATCAGCAGTTGGTGCCATGGAATGCGCTATGACAGATAAAATTTGTTAGATATTCTCACTGATGAAAACTTGTGCGGGAAACAATATTTCAATTGGCAAATTGCGCCCAGTTGTGTTGCAGGATTCAGCCATCAAATCGACCACCGTGCGAGAGATAGTTTCCAGAGGTGTTGCTAAAACCAAGTCAATAATACCATCAATTAACGCAAGTTTGGTGGCCACCGTAAGTTCATTGCAAACGGTTACAATCTTACGGTCTGCCCGACAGTCGCGTAGCGCTCTGATAACACCGTCCTGGCCGCCGCCGCAGATGTACATCCCGGCGAGATCAGAAGTATTTTCGATCATATCGACCACAGCGTCATAGGCGATGCGATCATCGTCGAGATTGACGATAGGTTCAAGCAAAGTGAGGTCAGTAGCATGTTCGCGCATGTAGCTCCGAAAACTGATCTCGCTGATTTCTTGACTGAGATAACGATGGCTACCCAAAAATATGCCAATTTTCCCCGGGCGCTTCGCCAACCGTGAAATCGTCCAAGCTGCGGTACGACCGGCTTTGCGGCTATCAACCGCCAAGTAACTGCGACGGCTCGTTGTTGTGAGATCACTGAGCAAAGTAAAAACCGCTTTGCCACGCGCAACCAGTTCATCAACCGCACCATTGACGAGAGGGTGATCAACCGCAACTATAGCCACAGCATCGCAGCGCGCGCCCAAATCCCTCAAATGACTAGCAATGATTTGAGGATCGAGTTCATCGCTGAAATCGACAATCGCTTTGCCGCGCACTTTGGTGGCAGCCGCAGTTTGCTTGATGAGCTCAGCGCCAAAGGCATTGTAAAAAGCATCCTGACGTTTTTGCAAAAGAAAGCCAAAACGTCGCGTTGGCGCTTCACTCAGGCGGCGGCGTAAAAGGCTGGTTGCGTGGTAATTTATCGCTTCAGCTGCTTCCACGACACGAATAGTCGTATCCTCTCGCACCGGTAAGCGCTGGTTCAAAACCCGGTCAACAGTGGCGATGCTGACACCAGCAGCGGCGGCTAAATCTGCAATAGTAGGGCGTTTTACCATTTATTTGATCTAACACACTACCCCCCATAAATGAAATGAAATGAAACGAGATGATAGAAGATATCAAATCGTCGTTGATCATCGCAATAGGACCCCCTATTTTCTGAACACTTTAAAAGGACGACATCGCCGATGACAAGCAAACGACCTCCACGCGACTATGGCCTTCTCGGTCATGATGCTGAATTGGCGGTAGCTGCAGGTTTGAAATCGGCGCATTGGTATCATTCCGAGCTTGATCGCAAAGAACTCAAGGCGCTGATGAAGCGCAGCGATGGTCCTGCAATTCGAGACACTTTCATTTGGCTTGGCTTAATGGTTGTATTTGCGCTGGGGGCAATTCTGACCTGGCCTACATTATGGACCATTCCGTTTTTGCTGGCCTATGGTGTGCTTTACGGTTCGGCTACAGACTCGCGCTGGCATGAATGCGGCCATGGAACTGCATTTAAAACCCCGTGGATGAACGATGCGGTTTATCAAATCGCCTGTTTCATGATTATGCGCAATCCTGTGCGCTGGCGTTGGAGCCATACGCGCCACCATACCGACACTGTCATTGTAGGCCTTGATCCTGAAATTGCCGTGATGCGCCCGCCGGTTTTAATAAAGGTAGTTTTGGCTTATGTTGGCGTCTTGGATGTTTGGGATGCCATGAAATCCATGGTGATCAATGCCTCAGGAATTATCACCCAATCAGAAAAAACCTTTGTGCCCGAAATGGAATGGTCCCGCATGATATTTGTGGCGCGAATTTGGGTCGTCATTTATGGCGCTACATTGGCCCTTGCCTTTGCATTGGGATCAGTTTTGCCTGTGGTATTGGTGGGCCTACCCCGGATTTATGGCGCTTGGCACCATGTTTTAACCGGCCTGATGCAGCATGGTGGATTGGCGGATGATGTGCTTGATCATCGCATGAATTCGCGCACAGTTTACATCAATCCGATTTCGCGATTTATTTATTGGAACATGAATTATCACGTTGAGCATCACATGTTTCCGATGGTGCCCTATCATGCGTTGCCAAAATTGCATGAAATGTTAAAGCACGATTTCCCTGTTCCAACCCGTTCCATCTGGGCGTGTTACAAGGAAATGATCCCGGTCTGGTGGCGTCAGCTGCAGGGGCATGACGAATACATCGTGCGGAAATTGCCGACAACCGCTAAGCTCTATCGACCTGATTTACATGGTCAAGGTAATCCCGTAGCTGTCGCAGCTGAATAATTTTAGGACAAGAAAAATATGACAAATTGGATATCAACACTGGCAGCAGATAGCATTGACGCAGAAGACGTTGCACGTTTTGACCATGGCGATCAGACGTTTGCGATTTACCGCTCACCGGATGATAAATATTACGCCACAGACGGCCTGTGCACGCATGAAAAAATCCATCTCGCCGATGGTTTGGTGATGGATCACACGATTGAATGCCCAAAGCACAATGGTCGGTTTGATTACACTACAGGTAAGGCCAAGGGCGCTCCCGTTTGTATCCACTTGAAAACCTATCCAGTAAAAATTGAAGACGGCCACATTTTTATCGATATTGCATAAGGCATGAACCTTCCCAATGCAGGTATGGTGATCATTGGCGGCGGAATGGCGGGCGCAAGAGTTTGCATGAATTTGCGCGCCCAAGATTATGCAGGGGCAATCACACTTGTTTGTGATGAGCGCTTACTGCCCTATGATCGACCTCCGTTATCAAAGTCAGCCATTGTTGATGAAGCTACACCAGAACCGATCTGGCTGATGGATGAAGCCATTGCTGCATCGCTAAATGTTGATGTCCGCCAAGGCCAAGCTGCTGTTCAGATCAACCGCGCGGCTAAGACGGTTTCTTGCGCAGATGGGACGGAAATTTCATATGCCAAGTTGTTAATTGCAACGGGTGCGGAGCCCAGGAAGTTGAACTGTCCGGGTGGCGAATATGCATTAATGCTGCGTGATTTTTCGGATGCCATTGCATTGCGCGCAAAGTTTCTAACCGGAGAACGCATCGTCATAATTGGTGGCGGTTTTATTGGATTGGAACTTGCGTCGTCAGCAGCAAAGCTTGGTTGTAAGGTTGCGATCATTGAAGCACAGTCCCGCATTTTGCAACGCGGCGTTCCAGAAGCCATTGCGCGGATCGTTCATGACCGTCACGTGGCAGCAGGCGTTGTCATGGAGATTGGCACTGGTGTTGCGGAAATTTCAGCAACTGCAGTTACCTTAGCGGATGGTCGCGTTATTCCTGCCGATACGATTGTGGCAGGCATTGGGGCTAACCCACGCACCAGCATTGCTGAAGCAGCAGGACTAGCCCTAGACAATGGCATTGCCTGCAATGCGCAACTGCAAACCAGCGATCAAGATATTTATGCAGCAGGGGATTGCTGCTCATTCACGCATGAAAAATTTGGCGGCCGGAGGATGCGACTTGAAGCTTGGCGCAATGCGCAGGAGCAAGCTGCAACAGCCGCTGAAAATATGTTGGGCGGCACCAAAACCCAAAGCACGATTCCGTGGTTTTGGTCGGACCAATATGATCTCTCATTACAAATCGCAGGCGTTGCTGACTTAGGTCCTGTGACGGTTACGCGTGTGCCATCTGAAGGGGCGTTGATCTTGTTTCATTTGAGCGCAGATGGCAGGTTAATGGCAGCCAGCGGCATCGGTCCCGGAAACGCCATCGGCCGCGATATTAAACTTGCCGAAATGTTGATTGCAAAAGGGGCATCCCCCTCGGCAGAGATTTTAGCCGACCCTACCCAGTCCCTCAAAGCGCTCCTCAAAGGATAATCAACATGGCCGCCAAGAAACCAACTGTTGCTGATGTCCGCGCCAACAAGGGTAAGTATCAATATACGATGATGCGGACCGAGACTTGGGAAGAGTTGGCGGCTGCACAGGCGGCGGGCATTGATATGGTTTCGGTGCCGCCAGAAATGTTAGTACAAAAGCATTTCCGCGATGTAGCACCAACATTGTTTGCGGTGCCAGGCATGGCTCTTTACGGAGCGCCAGCATCTGTTGATGACTACATGCGCTGGGCCTTCAAGATGATGGAAGCCGGTGCGGATGCGGTTTACTGTGCTGCTTCTTTTGACACAGTTGAGCGCATGGCCAAGGATTACATCCCGGTTATTGGCCACGTTGGTTTGGTGCCGCATTATTGCACCTGGACGGGCGGCTTTAAAGGTGTTGGCAAAACTGCAGATAGTGCCATGAGTGTTTGGGAACGCTGCAAACGCTATGAAGAGGTTGGCGCTTTTGGCGTTGAAATCGAAGTGGTGCCACCAGAAGTGACCGCTGAAATTGCGAAGCACACGAACCTATTTTTGGTTTCAATGGGTGGCGGCAAAGGTGGTGATTGCCAGTATCTTTTTGCATGCGATGTGCTGGGTTACAATAAGGGCCACGTGCCGCGGCATTCAAAAAAATATGCCGACCTTGCTTCGGAATACGCCAAGATTCAAAATATCCGCATTGGCGCTTTCAAGAGTTTCGTCGATGACGTGCAATCCGGCGCTTGGCCAACAGCGGAATATATTGTGCATGCACCCGCCAATCAAATGGATGCATTTAAAAAAGCGATGACGCAGAAATAGAAATTTTTCACTTACTAAACAACCCCGCCCTACCCCCAAGGGGGAGGGAATAAATACTCAGGAGAACGACGATATGATTAGATTTGGTGTGATCGGCGCTGGCCGCATTGGCAAAGTGCATGCAGCAACAATTGCTTCTAACCCTAAAGCAAAGCTTGCTTACATTGCCGATGCAATGCCGGCAGCCGCCACTGAGTTGGCCGCAAAATATGGCGTAAAGGTTGCAAGCGTAGATGAGATTATGAAAGCGTCAGATGTTGATGCTGTATTGATAGGATCGCCTACCGGTTTTCACGCCGAGCAAATTCAAGCGGCGTCCAATAATGGCAAAGCCATTATGTGCGAAAAACCGGTATCACTTTCGGTGGAAGCAATTCATAACACTTTGAAAGTTGTTGAAAAAAACAAGTCCACTTTGATGATCGGTTTTAACCGCCGTTTTGACCCCAACTTTGCCGAACTCGAACGCCGTATTCGTGCTGGTGCGGTTGGCGAAGTCGAAATTGTCACTGTCATTTCGCGTGATCCCAATCCGCCACCGCCATCATATGTCAAAGGTTCAGGCGGGCTATTCCGCGATATGATGATCCATGACTTTGACATGGCGCGTTTCTTGATGGGCGAAGAATTTGTAGTGGTGCAGGCCTTGGGCTCCTCATTGGTGGACAAGGGCATAGGCGAAGCTGGCGACGTTGATACGGCGGCCGTTCAAATGCAAACAGCGTCCGGTCGGATTGCCGTTATTACCAACTCGCGTCGCGCCACTTATGGCTATGACCAGCGCATGGAAGTGCATGGCTCAAAAGGCATGCTGACCGCCGCTAATGTTCACAACACCACAGTTCAAATGCACAATGGTCAAGGCACGCAAGCTGACCCTGTGCAAAACTTTTTCTTAGAGCGCTATTTCCAAGCCTATACCAGTGAACTGAACACCTTCATCAATGCGGTTGAAACCGGCGACCGCAATCCAAAACCATCTGGCTTTGACGGTTTGCAAGCGGGTATTCTTGCTGATGCCGCGTCATTATCTTGGCAAACCGGAAAGCCCGTAAAAGTTTAACGGTTGCGTTAAGCGTAGATTCACCACAGTCACAAGCTGTGGTGAATTTGCTTAAAATCTTTGACAGGTTTTAGGAACATTGTGGGTAATTTCACGCCCATGACAAAGCTGCCACATCCAGAACGCCGAATTGTTGACCGCCGGTTCACCCAGCGGAAGTGGCAGAAGCTGGCATTTGGCATCAGTATTGCGAGCCTTGTTTTTGTCGTACTTCTACTTTTGATCAACGCACTAGGCAATTTTGTTTCCTATCGTGTGTCTACCAACATCCTCTATTTTTCTCTGTTCTCCACTGCCGGAACTTTTATCCTTTATCGGTTTTTAGCCGAAAAGAAGCTGTTGTTTTTGACGCGTGGCATGACAGCTGCAGTGCATGCAAAGTCCGAAGCCGAATTGGCTTCGCAAGCAAAGTCCGATTTTCTGGCAACGATGAGCCATGAAATTCGCACACCCATGAATGGTATCATTGGCTTGTTGGGCTTGTTGGCAGAAACCGAACTCACGCCGGAACAGAAATCCTATATCCAAACTGCAGATGCTTCAGGGCGTACACTTTTATCAATCATTGATGAAATTCTTGATACGTCGAAAATTGAAGCGGGACAAATGGCGCTCAATTTGGAGATAGTGCAAATCAATCACCTGATTGAGAATGTGATTGAGCTTTTGGCGCCGCGGGCCCATGCCAAAGGAATTGCCCTCTCAGCTTACGTTTCACCCACCATACCTGAAACTTGTCGTAGCGATGGTTTACGATTGCGGCAAATATTGTTCAACATTATTGGCAATGCGATCAAGTTTACAGAATTTGGTGGCGTTGGAATTTCATTTGAAAGACGCAAGCAGAATGAGCTTCTCATTCGGGTTTCTGATACCGGAATCGGAATGACGCCAGCCGAAGCCGATAGGATTTTCACACCATATGTTCAGGCCAATCCTGAAACTTTTCGGCAATATGGGGGCACGGGTCTTGGGTTAAACATTGTTGAAAAACTCGTGCATATGATGGATGGAAAAATTTTGGTCAGCAGCGCGTTAAACCAAGGTTCCGTTTTTGAAATTATACTGCCAATTTTGCAAGCAGAAGAAGTCACAATCAGCTCGGGCAAATTCCAAGCGCGGACTTTTCATTTGGCAATGCAACCAGGTTTCATCCGCGATCATCTCGCACAAATCTTGCGCGACGAGGGAGCTGATGTCACGGTGTTCGCAAACGGTTTTAAGCTTTTTTCCCAACTCCAAAAATCCCACCAAGACGTGGAGTATATTTGCGATACATCTTATGCTGATGTTTTACGGAAATGGGCGCGCAAATCGAAAAACACTGATCAAATTGGTCCCGATGTCCACGTTCTCTTGAAGCCCGAAGAACGCCGTGACATGCACGATCTTTTCGCTAAGCCGTTTGCCGGCTATCTGGTCAGCCCATTGCGAAAATCAACGCTGTTGCGAAGGCTCCAAAGAAATTCGGAACCAACGCTTGATCAGGCAATTGTAAAGCTGAGGCAACTTGCTGACAATAGTTCCTCAGTTGCCCCATTGTCTATTCTTCTGGCTGAAGACAATCCCATTAATGCGATGCTAGCTGAGACCCTTTTGAAGCGGCTTGGCCACAAAACACACCGAGTTGTCTCTGGCCAAGAAGTCTTGGCGATAATGCAGTCGCAATCGAATTTCGATGTAATCTTGATGGATGTAAACATGCCCGGTATGAATGGATATGAAACGGCGCGCCTCATCAGACAGCGAGAATCCGCAGCTGACCAGCCAGCAATACCGATTGTTGCCTTGACTGCCCATGCCGGCCATGATGCGCGTGCCGCTGCAATTGCATCGGGTATTGACTATTTCTTGAGCAAACCGTTTGATCGTCAAGATCTTATCGAAATTCTGACGTTGCTTTCGCCAAATCGTCAAGCGGCCTAGCTTAAACACATTCGCGTCATCAAAACTTCAAACTTCCTTCACATAGAGATTTGTGGCAACTAAGGAGGTCGTCGTTTGTTGTTAATGATGGTACAACCGGAAACGGATATTATGGAAGAATGGGGCGACTTGCGCTTAAGACTAGCGCGAAGCAGTTCGGAAGTTAAAAAAGCGCAGAGTTTGCGCTACCGCGTTTTCTATGAAGAACTCAATGCCAAAGCAACAAATGCTGCCCATATTGATGGTCTCGACAGTGATGCCTTTGATGACATCTGTGATCACCTTATGGTTGTGCGCAGCGTAAAGCCTTTTAGCGCCGATCCTATTTTGGTGGAAGACGGTGAACTGGTTGGCACCTATCGTCTCCTTCGCCAAGACGTGGCGAACCGTCACGGTGGATTTTACACAGCGCAAGAATTTGAAATTGAACCACTTTTGGAACGTAAATCTCATTTGTCATTTTTAGAACTCGGTCGGTCTTGCGTATTGCAAGAATACCGTACGAAGCCTGTGGTTGAATTGCTCTGGCAGGGTATTTGGAATTATGTGCGCGCACACCGTTTGGATGTGATGTTTGGCTGTGCAAGCCTTGCTGGAACTGATCTTGACGCGCATCGTCACACGCTGTCTTTTCTCGCACAAAATGCTAAAGCGCCGGCGGAATGGAACGTGCGCGCTGTTTCCTCTCGTTACGTTGAGATGAACGCTTCACCAATGGCGGTTTTAGATCCAAAAAAATCTTTGCGTGCTTTGCCACCCCTCGTGAAAGGCTATCTTCGCTTAGGGTGTTTTATCGGTGAAGGTGCCGTGGTTGATCATCAGTTTGACACCATAGACATTCTCATCGTGCTTCCAGTTTCAGTGATCAATCCCCGGTACTTTAGTCATTTTGGCCAACCTGCACAATCTGCGGGCGATCAATTGCGTTCAAAATAGCGCTCTTTCAAACAGTCGTCATTCCGCCACTGCTCGGAAGCTGCACGAGAACATGGTCTTCGCCCCAATGCGAACGTTTTCGGTGTGATGTTCTTTAGGATGAATTTCGGAAAGCGACATCCCACGCCAATGCATGACATTCTTTAAGAATGTAATCGATTTCCAGTTTTGGTTTGGTGCGGTGGCCGGGTGGGCGACCGGGGCGTAAAGGTGCGGTGAATTTAGGGTTTGGCAGGCTCACGCGCTTGGCGGTCCAGCGGGCTAAACGAACGGCTTGCTGCGGTATGGTTTCGAGGGCGTGTTTTAGCACGGTTAGTCTGTTCGAGAGGTGCTCCGTTTTATCGATGGATTGCGGTTTCGGTTGTGGCCAATACATTTGATCAAACGGGTTATAGGGATTGCGCGTGTGGATCTTCACCATCACGATGAGTGGGTTTTCAACTTTGATGAAGTCGAAATATTTGCGGGTGTCAAACAGTTGGAATGACTTTCGCCCCGTACTCTTGCCAACAATAATAAGCCCTTTCGGCATAGGGCGAGAGGGCATGGATTTCACGACAAGTCCATGGGCCGCAATCACAATCAGGCGGCGCAAGGCCGATTCAGTGGGACGCAACATGCGCTCCAGTGTGGCGCCACTGACGAAACCGAGCATAGCAAAGAGTTCGGCCACAATCCGGGTGAGTGCTATTCGGTTGATTTCAATAGCGCGGGCCCAGTCAATCCATTCTCCTTGGGATCCGCCATAGAACAAATACAGAACATTGTCAAGAAAGAAAGCGCCTAGCGCGTTTAACGATTGATATCAAAGGCAGCAATTGCTGCCAGATTGACGATGTCGTTGGTTGTTGCTGACATCGATGCAATTTGCACTGGCTTGGCAAGTCCAGTCAGCAGCGGTCCAATAACCGTAACGCCACCCAATTGTTGGAGCATCTTGGTCGAGATCGATGCGGAATGTGCCGCCGGCATGACCAGCACATTGGCCGTCCCCGTCAAGCGACAGAACGGATAAAGCGCCATCGCCTCTTTGGACAAAGCAACGTCTGCTGCCATTTCACCATCATATTCGAAGTCCACCTGACGCTTATCCAACACTGAAACCGCATTGCGAACATATTCAGCGCGCTCACCACGCGGAAAACCAAACGTGGAATAAGACAAGAATGCCACGCGCGGTTCATAGCCAAAGCGCCGCGCCACACCGGCTGCTTCCTGGGCAATATCAGCCAATTCTTCAGCCGTTGGCAGCTCATGAATTGAGGTATCCGCAATAAACACTGTGCGCCCACCAACCAATGCCATGGAGACACCAATCGGCCTATGGCCCGGACGCTGATCAATGGCTTTTCGGACGTTATCAAGGGCAACCGAGAAGTTTCGGGTAAGACCTGTGACCAAGGCATCGGCATCGCCAAAGGCCACCATACAGGCCGCAAACACGTTGCGGTCTTGGTTCGCCATCCGTTGGCAATCGCGGAATAAAAACCCTAAGCGTTGCAAACGATCATAAAGAAAATTAGCATAGTCCACATTACGTTCACTCACACTGGCATTGTGGATTTCGACGTTTTCATGCAACTCAAGCCCACTGGCCGCCAAAGTGTTTTCAATTTTGTCTTCGCGGCCAATCAGAATGGCCGTGCCCAATCCGGCACCAGCAAAGCTATTGGCGGCCCTGATCATCCGGTCTTCTTCACCTTCGGCAAACACCACACGACGTGGGTTCCCGCGCACATGATTATAGACCTTTTGCAAAGTGCCAGCGATTGGATCAAGCCGTGCAGATAGCTCAGCACTGTAGGCCTCTAAATCAGCAATGTGTTTACGGGCAACACCACTTGCCATAGCAGCCTTGGCCACAGCCACTGGCACCCGCGAAATCAGGCGGGGGTCAAATGGAACCGGGATGAGATATTCTTTGCCAAATGTGAGCCGCGAGCCATGATAAGCGGCAGCGACTTCATCTGGCACGTCCTCGCGGGCAAGTTCTGCCAGAGAGCGTGCAGCCGCAATTTTCATCTCTTCATTGATCGTGCGGGCGCGCACATCTAATGCGCCCCGGAAAATATAAGGAAAGCCCAAAACATTGTTGACCTGATTGGGATAATCAGAGCGCCCCGTGGCCATAATAGCATCGCTGCGCACCAGAGCCACATCTTCTGGCGTGATTTCTGGATCAGGGTTTGCCATCGCAAAAATGATCGGGTCTTTGGCCATGGATTTAACCATGGCGGGGGTGAGAGCGCCCGCCACTGAAAGGCCAAAAAACACGTCTGCCCCTTCCATGGCTTCGGTTAAACTCCGCGCATCCGTCTTGATAGCGTGGGCGGATTTCCATTGGTTCATGCCTTCGGTGCGGCCAACATAAACCACACCTTTTGAGTCACAGAGCGTAATATTGTTGCCGGGAACGCCGAGGGATTTAATTAATTCCACACAAGCAATGGCCGCAGCGCCCGCACCATTGCACACGAGCTTAAATGATTTCATATCGCGCTTGGTAATATGCAACGCATTGATCAAAGCCGCAGTAGCGATAATCGCCGTGCCATGCTGATCATCATGAAAGACGGGAATATCCATAAGCTCTCGGAGCCGCTGCTCAATGATGAAACAATCTGGCGCTTTGATATCCTCCAAATTGATCCCGCCAAATGTCGGGCCCAAGTAACGCACAGCGCCGATAAATTCGTCCACATCGCGGGTGTCAACTTCAAGATCAATCGAATCGACATCGGCAAAGCGCTTAAACAAAACGGCTTTACCTTCCATCACTGGCTTTGATGCCAGAGCACCAAGATCACCTAATCCAAGAATCGCTGTGCCATTGCTGATCACGGCAACAAGATTACCTTTGGCCGTGTAATCATAAGCGGTTTCGGGGTTTTCAGCGATCGCGCGGACGGGGACAGCAACGCCCGGACTATAAGCAAGCGAAAGGTCACGCTGGGTTGCCATGGGCTTGGTTGGAGTAATCTCAAGTTTGCCCGCTTTGCCGCGGCTGTGGAATTCCAGTGCTTCTTCATCAGTAATTGAAGAGCGGCGGCCTTGCTTTGGCGTATCACCAACCATGTTTTCGTCCCTTGATTTGTCGTTTGCGCTTAGCCTAGTGACCGATTCCTTTGGTTACAAGACATGAATTTCGTAAAATCTAGGGATGACAGACCCGCGATAATGTTTGATATGGTGAGGTCATGGATGGGCAATTGAATACAAGTGCGTTTGCAGCGGCGGTGGCTGATAAAGGCCCCACGCCTATGATGACGCAATATTTGGCAATCAAAGCGGTCCAACCCGATAGCCTATTGTTTTACCGCATGGGCGATTTCTACGAGTTATTTTTTGCCGATGCCGAAAAAGCGTCAAAAGCACTCGGCATAGCACTCACTAAACGCGGCAAGCATTTGGGCGAAGATATTCCAATGTGTGGCGTTCCTATTCATGCAGCTGACCACTATTTGCAAAAACTCATCGCCATGAACTTTAAAGTTGCGATTTGCGAGCAATTGGAAGATCCGGCCGAAGCGAAAAAGCGCGGCGCAAAATCGGTTGTGAAACGCGATGTGGTGCGGCTCGTCACCCCCGGAACGATTACCGAAGATAGTCTGCTCGATAGCAAATCGCGGAACTACTTGGCGGCTCTTACTATGCTCAAAGGTACGGGCGAAATGGCAATTGCCTGGGCCGATATTTCATCGGGAGAGCTTGCCGTTACCGCCACCAGCATGGACCGTTTAAGCGCTGATCTTGCCCGTCTTTCGGCCAGCGAATTGGTGGTGAGTGACCGCCTATTGGATGAACCAGAACTAGCACAATTACTGAAAGAGCAATCAGCCACCTTGAGCCCACAACCGGCCAGCCGATTTGATAGCGCTTCGGCCGAAGATCGCCTGAAGTCGTATTTCCATGTGGCCACATTGGAAGCCTTTGGTGGGTTCAGGCGCATAGAAGTTGCAGCCCTTGGCGCTCTTCTCGATTACATTACACTGACGCAAATCGGAGCGATGCCCTATCTGCGCGCACCGCGCTTGGAAGCGGCGGGCAAAGGGCTTCTGATCGATGGCGCCACGCGGGCAAACCTCGAACTATCGCGCACTCTGTCTGGCGAGCGGCAGGGCAGCCTGCTTGATTTCATGAATGTGACGGTGACGTCCGCAGGAGCCCGTTTGCTTGGTGACTATCTGGCTAGCCCCCTCGCCGATCCCGCAATGATCAATGCGCGTCTTGATGGGGTGAAAGCGTTTTATGCGCAGTCCGAAAAGCTGCAAAAGTTGCAAACCACGTTACGGCAATTGCCTGACCTTGAGCGCGCCCTTGGTCGGTTAAGCGCTAATCGTGGCGGTCCGCGTGATTTGCGTAGTCTTTGCGATGGGATTTTTGCCGCTGAAATTTTGAGCGAACAATTAGCAACCCTTGATCCTTTGGCGGTTCTGCCTCCCACCTTGCAGCGCCTGCATCAGCAATTGCAGACGGCCCCAACTAAAATGGCGCAAGACCTCAGAGATGGTTTAGCAGAAGAGCTGCCGCTGTTGTCGCGCGATGGGGGATTTATTGCGGCGGGCTATCATGCGGAGCTCGATGAAGCCCGCACTTTACGGGATGACACTAGGCAAGTGATTGCCGAATTGCAGAATACCTATGTTGAAAAATCCGGCATCCGCAGTTTGAAAGTGCGGCACAATAATATTCTGGGTTACTATATTGAGGTGACCGCACAACAAGCACCACTCTTGCAATTGCCCGAGCACTTAGGATTGTTTATCCACCGCCAAACCATTGCCAGTGCCGTACGTTTTACCACCACTGAGTTGGCGGCACTGGAGCAGAAAATCAGCCTAGCGGGATCACGCGCTTTAGCGATTGAGCAAGATTTATTCCGGCAGTTTTGTGGATTGGTTTTAGAGCATCGCGATGGTATTTCGGCCACCGCTTTTGCATTGGCCGAAATTGATGTGCTGTCAAGTTTTGCAGAACTGGCACATCAGGAAAATCTGGTGCGCCCAACAATCGACCAATCCTTGAGCTTTGATATTGTCGGTGGCCGGCATCCCGTGGTGGGTGCAGCGTTGCAGCGTAATGGCGGGCGAAAGTTTACCGCCAATACCTGTAATCTCAGCGCTGACTATAAAAGACTGTGGTTACTGACCGGACCGAACATGGCGGGTAAATCGACGTTCCTCCGCCAAAATGCATTGATTGTGATCATGGCGCAGATCGGGAGTTTTGTGCCAGCAGTCTCCGCGCATATGGGCGTGGTGGACCGCTTGTTCAGTAGGGTAGGTGCGGCCGATGATTTGGCGCGGGGGCGCTCTACCTTCATGGTCGAGATGGTGGAAACCGCCGCCATTCTCAATCAAGCAACCAACCGCTCATTGGTGATCCTCGATGAAATTGGCCGCGGCACCGCAACCTATGACGGGCTCTCGATTGCTTGGGCCACCCTCGAACATTTGCATGATGTTAATCAGTGCCGCGCGTTGTTTGCCACGCATTATCATGAGCTCACGGTTCTGCAATCGAAATTAACGGAGCTCCATAACGCCACCATGAAAGTGCGCGAATGGAAAGATGAGATTGTATTTTTGCATGAGGTTGTGGGCGGCACGGCGGATCGTTCATACGGCCTCCATGTGGCCAAATTGGCGGGGCTGCCAGCAACAGTGGTGAGGCGCGCTGAAAAACTTCTGAAAAAACTGGAACAAAATAAAGCCGGAAATGAACCCGTTAATCTACTGGATGAACTGCCGCTGTTTGCATCCGGCCTTCAGCATTTTGATGAACCAAAAACGATAGCCGTTGATCACTTGCGCGAAAAGCTCGACAGTGTTTTGCCTGATGAATTATCCCCACGTGAAGCTCTTGTTGCACTTTATGAATTGAAGAAATTGGCCATTGGGGATCCTAAATGAATAACCCAAATCTTTTGATTGATCGCAAAAGCTTTAGTGAGGATTTGCAGAAGATCGCTGATAGCGGCGAAAAGTCAGTTTTGGCAATTCGTGGGACTGTCACAAATCTGGTGAAGCTTGCCCTCGCCAACGCGCGCACCGAAGCTGAGTTACGGTTGAAAGCCGATGGTCGTGGCACGCGCTGTGCCGAGAACCTGTCTTTCGTTCAGGATGAACTTATTGGTCTGATTTTTGAGTTTGCTAAGTCGCATGTTTTTCCAGGCGCAGACGCGGCCCTTTCGGTGATTGCGGTTGGTGGTTATGGTCGCGGCACATTAGCACCGGGATCCGATATTGATCTCTTGTTTTTGATTTCAAACAAACCATCGACGCGCGTGCAACAAATCGTAGAGTTCATGCTCTACACCTTGTGGGACGCGCGGCAAAAAGTGGGCCACGCAACCCGCAATATTGATGATTGTTTGAAGCTGGCGAAGACCGATAACACGATCTTAACGTCAATTTTAGAAGCGCGTTACATTTGTGGTGACGCCGCACAGTGCGATGAGCTGATTGCGCAATTTCGCAAAAATATTGTGCAAACCGGTGGCCGCAAATTTGTCACCGATAAGTTGGCCGAGCGCGATCTGCGCTTGGCCAAAACCGGGGATAGCCGTTATGCGGTCGAACCTGATTTAAAAGATGGCAAAGGTGGCTTGCGTGATCTTCACACATTGTTTTGGATCGCGAAGTTTTTGTTCGCCACCAATTCGCCAGATGAGTTAGCCGAAAAGGGCGCATTCACGCGGGCAGAGCTCGCACGTTTTAAAAAATGCGAAGACTTCCTTTGGGCGGTGCGCTGCCACTTACATTTTTTGGCCAAGCGCGGCGAAGATAAATTGAGTTTTGACCGCCAAGCCGAAATGGCCGAACGTTTAGGTTACCAAGCCCATGGCGGCCTCAAACATGTTGAGCGTTTCATGAAGCATTATTTCTTGATTGCCAAGGAAGTGGGCGATCTCACCCGCATGTTTTGCGCCAGTTTAGAGGCGCGGCAAATGAAAGATGTGCCGATGTTGCAGCGGATGATTGGCCGCTTCATGCCATCAGCCAATGCTAAGATTTCAGGCAGCGCAGATTTTCATTTCGAGAGTGGCCGCATTGATATTATCGATGCCGATGTTTTCACGCGCGATCCCACGAACCTTATTCGCTTGTTCAAAATTGCAGGGTCTAAGGGCGCAGAAATTCATCCCGATGCGTTAAAGCAGGTGCGGAAATCATTGAAGCTGATTGATCGTGCTTTTTGCGAAAATGCTGCCGCCAATGCCATGTTCCTTGATGTGTTGATGGAAAGTGCTGCACCCGAAGTGGTCTTGCGGATGATGAATGAAGCGGGCGTGCTTGGGCGGTTCATTCCAGAGTTTGGCAAGATCGTAGCGATGATGCAGTTCAATATGTATCATCATTACACGGTGGATGAGCATCTCCTGCGTTCGCTTGGTGTTTTGACCGCAATTGCCAATGGCAAAGAAGCCCAAGACCATCCCCTTGCCAACAGTCTTTATCCGGCTTTGACCAGTAAGCGCGCACTTTATGTCGCAACACTTTTTCATGATATAGCCAAGGGCCGCCAAGAGGATCATTCCATTGCCGGCGAACGCATTGCCCGAACTTTGTGTCCACGGCTTGGATTAACCCCTGCCGAAACTGATCTCGTCGCATGGCTTATTCGCTATCATTTGTTGATGAGTGAAACCGCGCAAATGCGCGATCTCAATGACTTCAAAACCATCCTCGATTTTACTGCAATTGTGCAAAGCCCCGAACGCTTGAAGCTGTTGCTGATCCTGACGGTGTGCGATATTCGCGCCGTTGGCCCCGGCGTGTGGAACGGCTGGAAGGGTCAACTCTTGCGCACGCTTTATGGTGAAGCAGAGCCCGTATTAACCGGAGGGCATACGGCGGCTTCACGCAAAGAACGCGTGTCTGAATCAATGTTGAAGTTCTTTAATCATTTTCCAAATTGGGATGACAAAGACCGGATCAAAGCGGCACAAAAACATTATGAACCCTATTGGTTGAACGTGGCCACCCCGCGCCAGTTACGCCATCAAGCGCTGATTGAGAGTTCGACATCTGGCGATGTGGTCACCGACGTGCAAACCGACGCTTTTGCCGCAATCACTGAGCTTACGATTTACGCCGCCGACCATCCGCGACTTTTAGCACGCCTCACTGGGGCATGTGCTGCAGCGGGTGCGAACATCATGGGAGCGCAGATATTCACCACAGTTGACGGCATGGCGCTGGACACCATTTTGGTGAGCCGAGAATTTGCCGATGACAAGGATGAAGCGCGGCGGGCCAAGCGGATTACCGAAACAATTGTAAAAACCTTGCACGGTGAAATTCGATTGAAAGATGAGCTGGCAAAAACCATGCAACCGCAGCAGCGGCTCAAAGCATTCTCTGTAGAGCCGCGCGTCATGATTGATAATGAATCTTCGAACCGATACACCGTGATTGAAATCAATGGCCTTGACCGCATTGGCCTGTTACACGGCCTTACCGATGGTTTGTTCAATCTCAATTTAAACATTGCTTCGGCCCATATTACGACCTTCGGCGAAAAGGCAATTGACGTGTTTTATGTGACCGATTTGACGGGTGCGAAAATTGTATCGCCAACGCGCCAGAGCACGATCCAAAATACACTGATGGCGGTTTTGACGATTGACGAACCCGCATTGAAGGAAACCGCGTGACCATATCTCAGTTCGGAAACCCCACATGTCTTTGATGAAATCTGTGGCCACGGTTGGTGGCTTTACCATGGTGAGCCGCGTACTTGGTTTTATTCGGGATCAATTCGTGGCCTATACATTGGGCACAGGGTTGGTAGCTGAAGTTTTCATCTTCGCGCAAAAATTTCCGAATTTATTTCGCGCACTTTTTGCTGAAGGGGCTTTCAATTCAGCCTTCGTGCCACAGTTTGCCAAACGCATTGAAGGCGAAGGTGAAGTGGCCGCATTGAGCTTTGCGCGTGAGATTTTTTCAGCACTTCTGGCATGGATGATTTTATTCACTGCATTAGCCATGATTGCTATGCCGCTACTAATTTATGTGATCGCACCGGGTTTTGCGATTGATCCCGCCAAACGCGATCTTGCCGTAAGCCTGACGCAAGTGTGTTTCCCCTATTTGCTGTTCATGTCGCTAACAGCGCTGCAATCTGGCGTGCTCAATAGTCTTAACCGGTTTACCGCTGCGGCTGCGGCTCCCATATTATTGAACCTCGTAATGATTGCCGCAAACATCGTCGTTTATGTTCTTGGCACAGGAAACACAGCAGCCACTGGTTACATCTTTGCTTGGGGTGTATCACTAGCCGGTGTTGCACAATTCATACTCGTAGCGATAGCTTGCAAGCGCGCTGGCATGCCAATCATACCCCGCTGGCCAACACTTTCACCGGATGTCAAAAAAATTGCCAGGCTGTCCTTTCCCGGCATTATTTCTGGTGGCATCATGCAGATCAATTTGTTGATCGCGACCATCATTGCAACCGGCATCGATCGCGCTGTAGCCTATCTTTATTATGCTGACCGCCTGTATCAATTGCCATTGGGTGTGATCGGTGTTGCAATTGGTGTGGTGCTGCTGCCAACCCTGTCGCGAAAACTCCGCAGTGGCGATGAAGCTGGCGCACTAGACAGCCAAAACCGCGCCATGGAATTGAGTTTGTTTTTAACGTTGCCGGCCGCTATCGCACTTATGACAATTGCCGCTCCCATTTTACACACGGTGTTTGAACATGGCGCATTCTCGCGCAGTGATACTTTGGCGGTGGCACCTACTGTAGTTGCCTTTGCCGCGGGACTTCCTGCCTTTGCCATGACCAAGGTTTTTCAACCCGGATTCTACGCTCGCGAGGACACGGCAACGCCGATGCGCTTTGCGATCATTTCGGTGGTGGTGAATATTGTCGCAAGTTTTGTGCTGGCTTATTTCTTTAGCCATGTGGGCATTGCCATGGCCACAAGTTTGGCTGCTTGGGTCAACGCATTGCTTTTAGGTCTCACCTTGCAAAGGCGAAATCTTTACGCGGTTGACGCCCGTTTAGCCAATCGCTTGCCGCGTATATTAGCGTCAGGAATAGGGATGGGGGCAACACTGCTTGGCCTGATGTATTTGCTTTCAGCAAACTATACCGAGAAGGCCGGTTTCTTTGCGGCAGGTTGGGGTTTGATCATTTTGCTCATTGCTGGTGTCGCCAGTTATTTCGTTCTGGCCCAATTCACCGGTGCAATGCAAATCGCTGAATTGAAAAAAGCATTTCGGCGCGGATAAATTGGCGCTATGGCAATCTTACAAACCTAAGGACCAAAACGATGAGTACTTTTCCAACCCGCATTTTCTCTGGCATGCAGCCTACCGGCAATTTGCATCTCGGCAATTATTTGGGTGCTATGTTGAATTGGGTGAAGATGCAAGATAGCGCGGAATGCGTTTATTGTGTTGTTGATCTTCATGCGATTACCGTGTGGCAGGATCCGGCGGTTTTGCGGAAAGCCATTCGGGATGTGACCGCGGCCTATATTGCCTGCGGTATTGACACCAAGCGCTCGATTATTTTCAACCAAAGCCAAGTGGCAGAACACGCTGAACTTGCTTGGATGTTTAACTGTGTGGCGCGCATGGGCTGGCTAAACCGCATGACCCAATTCAAAGAAAAAGCGGGCAAGGATAAAGAGGCGGCAAGCGTTGGACTTTACGTTTATCCCAACCTTATGGCGGCTGACATTTTACTATACCGGGCAACGCATGTGCCGGTGGGCGAAGATCAAAAACAGCACTTGGAATTAGCCCGCGATATTGCCAATAAATTCAATGTCGATTTTGCCGATAGTATTCGTGAGCGGGGATTTGAAAACGGTTTCTTCCCGGCACCAGAACCGATGATCACAGGCCCTGCAACGCGGGTTATGTCGTTACGCGATGGTACTAAAAAAATGTCAAAGTCTGATCCATCAGATTTATCACGCCTCAACTTAACCGATGATGCCGATACCATTGCCAAAAAAGTGCGGAAAGCCAAGACGGATATGGATGGTTTACCGTCGGAAGTGGCAGGTCTCAAAGGTCGCCCCGAAGCCGAAAATCTGGTTGGGATTTATGCAGCACTTGACGGCACAACGGCAGAGGCCATATTGGGCCAATTTGGCGGCGCGCAGTTTTCAAGCTTAAAAAATGCGCTTGCCGATTTGGCGGTGACAAAGCTTTCACCGATTGCGGCGGAGATTATGCGCTTACAAGCTGACACGGCTTATGTGGATGGTGTTTTGGCTGATGGCAGTGCAAGAGCGCGCGCGATTGCCGCTCCCATCATGCGCGATGTGCGGAAAATTGCTGGATTTATTGTTTCTTGAGAGCGGCACTTTAAAATCATTCCAAACTGGCCTATATCTATCGTCAGAAGAGGTTCATTATGTTTATTCAAACCGAAGCCACGCCAAATCCTGCCACGTTGAAATTCATTCCGGGAAAACCCGTTATTCCCGGTGCCACGCGCGATTACCGCAAGGTTTCAGAAACCGATGAATCGCCATTGGCCAAAATGCTGTTTAGCGTCAAGGGCGTATCGGGCGTGTTTTTGGGTCATGACTTTATCACCGTCACCAAAGGCGAAGGCGAATGGCAACATTTGAAGCCAGCGATTTTGGGCTTGATCATGGAACACTATATGTCAGGCGTTCCAACCTTACAGGAAACCTCGGCCACAGTTTCGCAAGATAGCGGCGAATTTTTCGATCCCGCCCATAAAGATATTGTAGTGACGATCAAGGAATTACTGGATACGCGGGTGCGCCCTGCTGTGGCCCAAGATGGCGGCGACATTACGTTTCATGGTTTCAAAGAGGGCATTGTCTACCTTAATATGAAAGGCTCTTGTGCCGGCTGCCCAAGCTCCACCGCCACATTGAAACATGGTATTGAAAACCTGCTTCGCCATTTTGTGCCCGAAGTTATGGAAGTTCGCCCGGTCTAAGTATTTGTAAATTTCGCTGGCCGCTTTTCAACAAAGGCGGCCATGCCTTCTTTTTGGTCGGCGAGATCAAACATCCGGTGAAAAGATTTTCGTTCAAAACCAAGACCTTCATTTAAATCTGCCTCAAACGCTTGGTTCACGGCGGCTTTTGCAGCTTTGATAACGGGTTGCGAAAGCTTGGCGATTTTTTGTGCTATTGCCATGGCTTCGTTTTGGAGTTCAGTCAACGGCACAACGCGGGAAACCAATCCGCAGCGCTCGGCCTCTTCTGCGCCCATCATGCGGCCCGTGAGGATCATCTCCATTGCCTTTGCTTTACCAATAGCGCGGGCTAATCTCTGGGTTCCGCCAAGACCCGGAATGATGCCGAGGGTGACTTCGGGCAGGCCAAATTTAGCATTGTCCGCAGCAATGATAAAATCACAACACAGCGCATATTCACAGCCACCGCCCAAAGCAAAACCCGAAACGGCCGCAATGAGCGGTTTTGGAAATTGATTGATGTGATCCCAGTCGTGCAAGAATTTCGTCGTTGTGACTTCCTTGAAAGTGAGGTCTTTCATTTCAGAAATATCAGCACCGGCAGCAAAAGCTTTTTCATTGCCCGTTAAAATAACCGCGCCAATGGTTGGGTCGGAAGCAAAATCATCAAGTGCTAAGTTGAGTTCACTGATCAATTTTCCATTCAAAGCGTTCAACGCTTTAGGACGGTTTAACTGAATGTGACCAACGCCAGCTTCAGACTTAACAATGATGTTTTCGTAAGTCATTTTTGAATTCCTATTTCTGGCATTTGGGGCAGTAAAAGGTTGAGCGGCCGGACTGGACAATGCGCGTGATGCTACCATTACAATTCGCAGCAGAACAGGCAACGCCCTCTTGATCATAAACCGAAAACTGCTGCTGATAAGCGCCTTTCGTACCATCGGCACTGACAAAATCTTGTAATGTGGAACCGCCCGCCGTGATGGCATCACTTAAAATATCTCGAATATGGCGGGAAAGCTCATCGAGCCTTGCATCATAAGATTTAGGCTTCACCAATGTATGTGCAATGCGTAAAGGTGAAAGCTTCGCGCGATGCAAGGCTTCATTGACATAGATATTGCCAAGCCCGGCCACCACATGTTGATCGAGCAATGCAGACTTCAGCGGTGTTTTGCGGGTGCGGAATTTCTCAGCAAGATGCGCCCCATTGAATTGATTGCCGAGCGGCTCAACCCCAATATCTTTCAATCGTTCGTGGCTGTCTTGCTGATCTGTCGCTAAAACATCCATCATGCCAAAGCGGCGAGGATCACTATAGATCACACGGGTCTTATCATCGAGCTCAAAGATCACATGATCATGTGCGCCAGACCCATCTGATCCTGCGCCATCAAAATAAAACGCCCCAAGATTATCTTTTGCATTCTGCGGATTAAGAACTGAAAATCGCCCTGTCATCCCAAGATGAACAAGGAGAGAGTTGCCATTATCGCAATGAACAAGAAAGTATTTAGCCCGCCGTGTGAGATGGGTAACGGTAGCACCTGCCAAATCACTCACAAAATTTGCTGGGAAAGGAAAGCGTAAATTGGATCGGCGCAAGGTTACCTTCGCGATTTTTCGACCCACAAGCACAGGGCTAAGGCCGCGCATAACGGTTTCAACCTCGGGCAACTCAGGCAAGGTGCAATTCCCATCGCGTAAAAAAATTTACCATAAACTGCTCTTAACCCTCTCTCGTACCAGACATGCTACAATGTGAGCCTTGGAACAAGAGGCGCAACTCGGTTAGACTGAAAATATGATGACAGATAGCACGCAAAACAATGTGGACTTTGGCTTTCGCAAAGTGGCCGAAGACGAAAAGCAAGGTTTGGTCAATGATGTGTTTTCCAAAGCGGCGGCACGTTATGATCAGATGAATGATCTGATGTCTGGTGGTATGCACAGGCTGTGGAAAGATGATTTTCTGACCATGCTCAATCCACCAAAATCAAACCGGGATTTCCACGTATTGGATGTGGCCGGGGGAACCGGTGACATTGCATTTCGGATCGCCGCTGCGGGCGGTTCGGGCACCAGAGTTACGGTTGCTGATATCTCGCCGGAAATGGTAGCTGAAGGTGCTAAGCGCTGTGTGGCCGAAAGCTTTGCCGATAAATGTGATTTTACCGTTGGCAATGCCGAAAGCTTAAGCTTTCCGGATAAATCATTTGATGCTTATACGATTGCCTTTGGCATTCGCAATGTGACCCATATTGATCGCGCTTTGGCGGAGGCTTACCGCGTCTTGAAACCTGGTGGTCGGTTTATGTGTTTAGAGTTTTCCCATGTTGACATGGATATCTTGCAAAAGGCCTATGACACGTTTTCATTCACAGTCATTCCGGCGGTCGGCAAAGTGGTCACAGGCGATGGTCAACCCTATCGCTATTTGGTCGAGAGCATTCGGAAATTTCCTAAGCAAGAGCAGTTCTCGGAAATGATTTCGGCGGTAGGATTCTCTCGGGTCAGTCATCGCAATTTATCGGGTGGCATTGTGGCCATTCATTCAGGTTGGCGGATTTAATGGCATCAAGCCTGATCAATTTCTGGCGCTTGATAAAGGCGGGGCGCGTCCTTGCTTTGCATGATGCATTGCTTCAGCCAGAGCAATTGGCGAAAACGCCATGGTTGGCGCGGATGGCGTTAAAAATTGCCAAGATCGGCGCACCAAAGGGGGTAGGGCTTTCCGCGCAAACCCGACTGGCAACCGCCCTTACGACGCTTGGACCAAGTTATATTAAACTTGGGCAATTCCTATCGACAAGGCCGGATGTGATTGGCGCCAAGCGAGCGTTCGAATTGAAATCCTTGCAAGATCGTTTGCCGCCATTTGCGCAAAGCATTGCCCGCGAAACGATTGAAAATGAATTAGGCCAAAAGCCTGAACAATTATTCGAGGAATTTGGTGCACCCGTTGCTGCCGCCTCAATAGCGCAAGTTCATCGTTGTGTGACAAAGGACAGACGAGAGGTCGCTGTTAAAATTTTACGCCCCGATGTTGAAAAACGTTTTGCGGCCGATATTGATAGCTTTGGTTTTGCCGCACGCATGATTGAGCGGGTGAGTGCCGAAGGGAGGCGATTGCGCCCGGTCGATGCCGTTCATATGCTTGACCAATCGATGAAGCTTGAACTTGATTTGCGGATGGAGGCAGCAGCCCTTTCGGAAATTGCCAAGAATACGAAAGACGATCCAGGCTTTCGCGTACCGAAAGTGGATTGGGCGCGAACCGCAAAGCGGGTTCTGACAACAGAATGGATTGATGGCACCCCAATGTCCGATGTGGCAGCACTCAAAGCCCATGGGATTGATCTCAACAAGCTGGCTGAAAGTCTCATTCAAAATTTCTTACGTCACGCTATGCGCGACGGTTTCTTCCATGCCGATATGCATCAAGGCAATCTTTTAGTGGATACTGCCGGCACATTAGTGGCGCTTGATTTTGGCATCACGGGGCGCTTGACGAAGAAGGAAGGTTTGTTCCTCGCCGAGGTACTCTATGGATTTATAACGCGGGATTATTTGCGCGTGGCGCAGATCCATTTCGATGTGGGCTTTGTGCCCGCAACCGAAGACGTGGCAACTTTTGCCCAAGCCTTGCGCTCAATTGGCGAGCCCACATTTGATCTTGTTGCCGAAGAGATTTCTATGGCGCGTTTGCTCACGCAATTGTTCGAGATTACCGGGCAATTTAACATGGTAGCCCAGCCGCAGCTTTTGTTACTCCAAAAAACCATGGTGGTCGTTGAAGGTGTGGCACGAACTTTAAATCCCAATCTCAATATGTGGGCGGTGGCAGAACCCGTGGTGAGAGCATGGATTGAGCGCAAGCTCGGACCCGTTGGCATCGCCGAGCAAGCAACGGAAAGTGCACTGGCTTTGGGCCGTTTGGCGCTGACCATGCCTGCAATGTTTGAAGACGCGCAAAAAGCAACGCGACTACTTTCTGAAATGGCGCAATCGGGTGGTTTGCGATTAGATGCGGAATCCACAGCCGCACTTGCAAGACAACAACACGTTAAAAATTTCTGGCCAAATGCGGCCTTGATTGCCGGGGCCGTAGCGCTCATCTTTATAGCTGTGAAACTGGCGTTCTGAGAGGGCTCACATTTTGGCACCATCGGTTCTATTGATTATTGGCGGCGGCATTGCGGCATATAAAAGCTTAGAGCTTATTCGCTTGTTGAAGGGTCGAGGGCTTGGTGTTCGCGTTATCCTCACCAAGGCCGCAGAGCAGTTCGTCACACCACTTTCTGTTGCAGCCCTTTCGGGAGAGAAAGTTTATTCTGATTTATTTTCACTGACTGATGAAACCGAAATGGGTCATATTGAGTTGTCCCGCAGCGCTGATCTGGTGGTGGTTGCTCCGGCGACAGCTGATCTGTTAGCAAAGATGGCCGGTGGGCTTGCCAATGACCTCGCGTCCACAACCCTACTTGCCACCGACAAGAGAGTTCTGGTTGCGCCTTCGATGAATGTGAGGATGTGGCAACACCCGGCAACACATCGAAACCTCCGTACACTGAACTATGATGGTATTTTGTTTGTTGGCCCTAATGAAGGCGATATGGCGTGTGGTGAATATGGTCCGGGCCGCATGGCGGAGCCTGTTGAAATTATTGCAGCCATTGAGGCCGCACTGGCCCCACAGCCCAAACCATTGGCGGGCAAATATGTGTTAATTACAGCTGGACCTACGCGCGAGGCGATTGACCCCGTGCGCTACATTTCCAACCATTCTTCAGGAAAACAGGGCTATGCCATTGCTGAAGCGGCGCTGAAATTAGGCGCGTCCGTCACCCTCGTGTCTGGCCCGGTAAATTTGCCAGTACCGCCGGGCGCTGGCGTGATGAACGTCACAACCGCGAATGAAATGTTAGAAGCAGTCGAAAGCGCACTGCCCGCTGACATCGCTATTTTCACTGCCGCGGTGGCCGACTGGAAAGTGGCTCAGGCTGCGGGTGAAAAAATCAAAAAGCAAGATGATGGTTCTTTGCCAACACTTTCATTTGCTGAAAACCCCGATATTCTCAAAATCATCGCCACGCGAAAATCTGGCCGCCCCAAATTAGTTGTAGGCTTTGCAGCAGAAACTGAAACAGTTTTGGAGCACGCCAAAGCGAAATTGTTGAAGAAGGGCTGCGATCTCATCATCGCCAATGATGTGTCCCCGGAAGGTGGTGTGTTCGGCGGCGACAAGAACACAGTGCATGTGGTCAGCGCCAATAGCGTTGAGAGTTGGCAGCCGATGTCAAAGCAAGATGTGGCGGCGAAGTTGATGGTGAAATTGGCAGGCATGCTGTGAAGCTTCAAATCCTACGCTTGGCCCATGGCGCTGATCTGCCGTTGCCGAGCTATGCCACGGAAGGCTCCGCTGGCATGGATTTGCGATCCGCTGAAAATCTGACACTGAAACCTGGTGCCCGTGCGCTCGTTGCAACAGGGATTGCAATTGCGCTGCCAGACCATCACGAAGCGCAGGTGCGCCCGCGTTCTGGCCTCGCCGTTAAACATGGCATTACCGTTCTCAATGCGCCGGGGACGATTGATTGTGATTATCGCGGTGAGATCAAAGTGCTATTGATTAATCTTGGTACGGAAGATTTCGTTATCACCCGCGGCGACCGCATTGCGCAGATGGTTGTGGCGCCAGTGGTGCAAGTCGCTTTGCAAGAAGTGGCAGCATTATCGGAGACTGAAAGAGGCGCAACTGGCTTTGGATCATCGGGAAAAAACTGATGGGCTTGAGCGCTGATGAAGTTGAACGTTATGCCCGACATATTGTCATGCCAGAGGTCGGCGGCCCCGGTCAGAATAAATTAAAGGCGGCTAAAGTTTTGGTGATTGGCGCTGGAGGATTGGGCGCACCCATGCTGATGTATCTTGCCGCCGCAGGTATTGGCACGATTGGGATTTGCGATCACGATCACGTTAGCCTTTCCAATTTACAGCGCCAGATTATTCATACGACCGATACCATAGGCATGGCGAAAACCGCCAGTGCAGCCCAAACCATCCACGCCCTAAACCCGCATGTAACAGTGATTGCACATTCAGAAAAAATCACGCCCGCCAATGCGCTCGATTTGATTGCGGACTATGACATCGTGGCTGACGGTTGCGATAATTTTGCCACCCGGTTTTTAGTCAGCGATGCCTGTTACTTCGCGGCAAAAACGTTGGTGTCGGCAGCGGTTGGGCAGTTTGACGGTCAGATCAGCACGTTTAAACCCCATATTAAAAATGCGGCCGGAATGCCCAATCCAACTTATCGCTGTTTTGTTGGCGATATCCCAGAGCGTGGTCTTTTTCCAGCTTGCGAAGAGGCTGGAATCATTGGGGCCCTGCCGGGAATTATTGGCTCCATGCAGGCGATGGAAGTGATCAAAGAAATCCTTGGGATTGGCGACGGGCTTACCGGGCGTATTCTGATGTATGATGCACTTCTGGCGCGAAGCTTTGAGACCAAATTGACATGGAACCCGGATAATCCACTGACGGGCAATAATCCTACAGTTTTGTCGCTTGATCCCAATCATTACATTACATAAAGATTTCTTTATATAGCTGTTGCGAGGTTGAATTCCCCCTGCTATAGGCTGCCTCAGATTTTGATTAGCCAAGGAGCGCAAGCTATGACCGCATTTACTGACTACTACGTCGCCGATATTAAATTGGCAGATTGGGGCCGCAAAGAGCTCGATATGGCCGAGGTTGAAATGCCAGGTCTGATGTCTACCCGGGCGGAATTTGCTGCAGCTCAACCTTTGAAAGGTGCGCGGATTTCCGGCTCACTTCACATGACCATTCAAACTGCTGTATTGATTGAAACATTGAAAGCCTTAGGCGCTGATATTCGCTGGGCCTCTTGCAATATTTATTCCACGCAAGATCACGCCGCTGCTGCCATTGCTGCAGCCGGCATTCCGGTATTTGCGTTCAAGGGCGAAAACCTGAAAGAATATTGGGAATTTACCGCCAAGATTTTTGAATGGCCAAATGGCCAAACCACCAACATGATTTTGGATGATGGCGGCGATGCAACGCTCTACATTTTGCTGGGCTCGCGCGCCGAAAAAGATCCAAGTCTGATTGCGCATCCGCATAGCGAAGAGGAAGAATGCCTCTATGCGGAAATTGCTAAGCGCATCAAGAATAATCCGGGTTGGTTCGATAAGGTGAAAGCCTCTATCATCGGTGTTTCGGAAGAAACCACCACCGGTGTTCACCGCTTGTATGAAATGCAGAAAAAGGGCGAACTTCCTTTCCCCGCGATCAACGTGAATGACAGCGTGACCAAGTCCAAGTTCGACAATAAATACGGCTGTCGCGAATCCCTCGTGGACGCGATCCGTCGCGGCACTGACGTGATGATGGCTGGCAAGGTTGCAGTTGTGTGTGGCTATGGCGACGTTGGCAAGGGTTCTGCCCTTTCGCTGCGTGGGTCTGGTGCCCGCGTTGTGGTGACCGAAGTTGATCCGATATGCGCATTGCAAGCAGCTATGGATGGCTTCTCGGTGCAAACCCTGCAGGACGTTGTGACAACGGCTGATATTTTTGTGACCGCCACTGGCAACAAAGATGTGATCACCGTGGATGACATGCGCCAAATGAAAGACATGGCGATTGTTTGTAACATTGGCCACTTTGACAATGAAATCCAAGTTGCTGATTTGAAGAACTTCCCATGGACCAACATCAAGCCACAAGTTGATATCGTAAACTTCCCAACAGGCAATCGCATGATCCTGTTGTCAGAAGGTCGTTTGGTAAACTTAGGCAACGCGACTGGCCATCCGAGCTTTGTAATGTCTGCCTCTTTCACCAACCAAACCTTGGCGCAGATTGAACTCTTCACCAATGCGAAGACTGGCAAGTACAAGAACGAAGTCTATGTGCTGCCAAAGCACTTGGATGAAAAAGTGGCTCGCTTGCATTTAGAAAAACTTGGTGTGAAGCTCACAACCCTGAGCGGCGAACAAGCCAGCTACATCGGCGTGACCCCAACCGGCCCATACAAGCCAGAATACTATCGCTACTAAGATACTTCAAACCGGGAAGCTTGTTAATCTGGCTTCCCGGCTTGGTTAATTTACGTTTATATCTCCCCTGACGATACGCGTGATTCGCGCGTGATGACGGATGGGTTGGAGAATGATTTTGCAAACGAGGGGCAGAGTGCGCGCATTGATGCGCAATGTTGCCACTTTAGGTTTGCTGGCGCCTCTTGGGCTTTGGTCATTGTCGACAAATGTATGTGCCCAATCGATTGGCAACGCCACTGTAGAGCCCGCCTCACTTTTTGCGGTAACAGCCTCACTTGGCATATTCGTTTGGGCCTATGTTACAATTCGTAAACTACTTCGCGCCGAGACGACACATCGGCGGCGGATTGCAGACCTCGAAATTAAGTTAAACGATGCTGAGACCGCTCTAGCCGCCGAGGCCAATGTGATGATCTCTTGGCGCGGTCGCGATGAAGATCCGTCACACTATGTTAATAGCATTCACGGTGTTGTTGCATTACCAAAAACGCTAGTCGAAATTATAGATTTTGACAGTTGGTTGGAGTCCGATTCAGCTCTGGTTTTGCAAGAGGCGCTTGGCCGGTTACGCCAAAGCGGCAAAGCCTTTAATCTGGGTGTCAAAACCCTTGAGAGCGAATTGATCGAGGCGGATGGTCGGGCGGCAGGCGGCCTTGCCACACTAAGGTTCCGGCCAATTTCCGGCGAACGTCAACAAATTACCGAACTGGCTTACGATGCCCATAAGCTTGGCAAGCAAGTGGAGCGTTTGAGTGCGGTATTGGATGCAGCGCCAATTCCGATTTGGATCACAACCCCTGAAGGTGGCTTAAGCTGGGTGAACCGCGCATATGTCACCGCAACCGAATTGCCAAACAGCGATACTGTGATCAAGTCTGGATTTACCTTAGCCAATGAAGATCGCATTGACCGCAACAAGGCCAATCTGAAAACTGGATTTATTGGCCGGGCGCAAACAGTGATGAGCGGCAAGATGCGTGCGTTAAATATTTTTGAGCATGCATTGAGTTTTGGCAAAGCAGGGTTTGCTTTTGACGTCT
>JAYUOP010000038.1:0-12801 GCA_043760745.1 Hyphomicrobiales bacterium | reverse complement strand
ATAAACCGATTATGGTGTTGCACTTCGTTTGTGAACTCAGGGGATCCAGCTTTAATCAACTGTAACAGTAAGTTAGCTGGATCCCGGCCTGCGCCGGGGTGACGAATTTGTAGGGTGTTTGCGCGTTAAATCTTACGCACAGTAACTTAGCGCTTGGGCTTGGCCTTTGGAATTGGCACAAGTTTGCCAGCGAGGGTAATTGTGCTGCCGGGCTTTAATGGTTTTTCGGCAGGCTTAACTGCTGCAGGTTCAGCTGGTTGTTCCGCAACAACGGCGGGCACAACAGGCGCAGCCGGTTTTTCTGCAACTACCGCCGGTACAACAGGATCTGCTGGCTTTTTCTCAGCTGGTGTTGGCAACACGGCAGGTACTTCAGGTGTTTCGGGAACAACGGTTGCAGGTGCAACAGCGGCTTCTTCTGGCGCTGAGGTTAGTTCGCGCCATTTCTTGACATTGGCATTGTGCTCTTCAAGGGTTTTTGCAAAAGCGTGGCCACCCGTACCGTCAGCGACGAAGTATATGTATTCAGTTTTATCCGGATTGAGCACAGCTTCAATCGCAGCGCGACCAGGGCTCGCAATCGGGCCCGGCGGTAATCCGTCAATCACGTAAGTATTGTAAGGCGTTTGCGAAGCGATGTCTGCTTTGGTCAATTGGCGATCAAGCTTGCCTTTGCCACCGACTAAACCATAGATAATTGTCGGGTCCGACTGCAGGCGCATGCCCTTAGCAATGCGGTTGCTGAACACGGAAGCCACTTGCGGGCGCTCTTCTGCAACACCAGTTTCTTTTTCCACAATGCTTGCCAAGATGACGGCTTCTTCTTTGGTTTTTACGACGGCGTGGGCGGCGCGGTTGGCCCAGAGCTCATCAAGCATTTTGATTTGGGCTTCTGCCATATCTGCCACTAGTTTTTGCCGGGTCATGCCGCGCTGGAAAACGTATGTGTCCGGCATGAGAGCAGCTTCAATTGGCGGTGTGGGCGCTGGTCCCGTTAAAACCTCATTGCTGGCAATGCGGGCCAATGCCATTTCGCTGGTCCAGCCTTCAGGAATGGTCAATTTATACAATACAACCTTGCCCGCATTGAGGATGGCAATTACATCTTCGGTGCTGGCGTTTGCTGGGAATTCATATTCGCCAGCGCGAAGCCTGCCGCCAATGGCGTTACGGGCATAAGTGGTGAAGGCAAAAAGGCGCGCGTCTGAAATCACGCCCTGCTGTTGCAGATAAAGGCCAATTTCGACTGGGCTTTTGCCTTTTGGAATCTCAAGGATCTTATCTGCGACCAAAGGGCCGGGCGTTGTTAAATTAGCGTAGCCCCAGATGCCAACCGCGCCCAAAGCCAATGCACCGAGAAAGCCTAAGCCAAACAAAGTGCCCAAAACGCGCGTAAGAGCAGAGCGCCGTTTTTTGGGCACTCTGGCATCGGGAACGCGCATTTGACCTTCGTTGTCGTTCAACCGGCAGGCTCCTTAATTTGGGTTCAAGCAGTGTATCGGCGCATCACAAGAGAAGCGTTGGTACCACCAAAACCAAAAGAATTAGACAGAACTGTGTTGATTTCTTTTTTCTTGGCAACTTTCGGCACTAAATCGATCGAAGTTTCCATTGATGGGTTTTCGAGGTTCAAAGTTGGCGGGCAAATGCCGTCTCTGATTGCAAGAATTGAGAACACAGCTTCAACCGCTCCGGCAGCGCCAAGGAGATGGCCGACAGCGGATTTGGTAGAAGACATGGTGAGGCCTGCACTATTGGCCCCGACAAGGCGCTCGACTGCGCGCAATTCAATCTCGTCCCCCAATGGGGTTGATGTGCCGTGGGCGTTGACATAATCGATTTCGGTTGCTGGAATTCCAGCACGCTTGAGAGCCGCTGTCATGCAGCGAAATGCGCCGTCGCCATCTTCGGCGGGAGCAGTGATATGATGGGCATCACCCGACATGCCATAACCAATAATCTCAGCGTAGATTTTTGCACCGCGGGCTAATGCGTGTTCCAGTTCCTCGAGGACTAAAACACCGGACCCCTCGCCCATCACAAACCCATCGCGATCTTTATCATAAGGGCGCGAGGCTTTTTCTGGGGTATCGTTGTATCCGGTCGACAAAGCTTTGCAGGCAATGAAGCCTGCAATGCCAAGACGGCAAATCGCAGCTTCAGCACCACCGGCAATCATTACATCGGCATCATCTGCAGCAATAATTCGGGCTGCGTCGCCAATCGCGTGAGAACCAGAAGAGCATGCGGTGACTACGGCATGGTTTGGTCCTTTAAGGCCGTGTTGAATAGAAATCAGTCCTGAAGCGAGATTGATCAGGGAACCTGGAATAAAGAATGGGCTGATGCGGCGTGGGCCCTTTTCATTCATTAGGGTTGTTGTGTCAGCAATGCTCGGCAAACCGCCGATGCCAGAGCCGATCAAGACACCTGCACGATATTGCTCATCAGGGGTTTTCAGTTCAATGCCGGAATCGGCAATCGCTTGCTTGGCGGCAATGGCGGCATATTGAATGAAGTCATCAAAGCGACGTTGATCTTTCACGTCTAGCCATTGATCTAAATTCAGGGTGCCGTCAGAGCCATCACCGCGCTTAACTTCAAAGGCGACGCGGGCCTGCAAGTCAGAAGCATCAAACTTGGTGATCGGGCCAGCCGCCGATTCGCCAGCAATAAGTCTAGCCCATGTGGCTTCAATGCCAGTTGCTAAAGGTGAAACAATTCCAAGACCGGTTACAACAACACGCCGCATAATACGAATACCCTCTGATATAGAAACGCGAGCGCTAAGGTATTAACCTCAGCACTCGCGCGTTTATCTATTAATTTCCCAGCGCAAAGCGGGAATGTCCAAATTAAGCAGCAGTTTTTTCGATGAATTTCGTTGCATCGCCAACCGTTGCAATGGTTTCAGCAGCATCATCAGGAATTTCAATGCCGAATTCTTCTTCAAAAGCCATAACTAACTCAACGATGTCCAAGCTATCTGCGCCGAGATCATCAATAAAGCTTGCTTCGCCTTTTACCTTGTCGCCATCTACACCGAGATGCTCAACAACGATCTTCTTTACCCGTTCAGCTACATCGCTCATATCTTATCGTCCTTATTAAACTAGTTTCACTATCGATGAACGCCTGACTGAACCAGAGTTCCCCTCCGCGTAAGGTAGGTGTACTACCACAATTTCGCAAGTCGTCAAAAGGGGTTTATTTTCCCTTCAAGTTTTGTGAAATTGTTATCAAATCATCGCCATGCCGCCGTTAACGTGAATCGTTTGACCAGTAACATAAGCTGCTTCGTTAGAAGCTAGATAAAGACAAGATGCTGCAATATCCTCTGGCGAACCTAATCTTCCGGCCGGGACTTTCGTGAGAATCATTTCTTTTTGTTTTTCGTTCAACACCTCTGTCATCGGCGTTGCTATAAAACCGGGAGCGACACAGTTTACCGTTACATTGCGCGACGCCAACTCTTGGGCCAGTGATTTGCTGAGGCCAATAATACCAGCTTTGGACGCCACATAGTTTGCCTGACCGGGGTTACCCGTAACGCCGACAACCGATGTGATATTCACAATGCGGCCCCAGCGCTTTTTCATCATAGGGCGCATGGCAGCGCGGCAAAGGCGGAATGCTGCGGTGAGATTTACGTCGATCACAGCGGCCCAATCATCATCTTTCATGCGCATGGCGAGACCGTCTTTGGTGATGCCGGCATTGTTGATTAAAATATCAACGGTACCCATTGCTGCTTCGGCTGCAGGCACTAATTTTTCAACATCTATGGGATCCGAGAGATTGCACGGCAAGACATGCACACGGTCGCCTAATCTTGCTTTAAGCTCTTCAAGGACAGCGGCGCGGGTTCCAGAAATCGCAACGGTCGCGCCTGCGCCGTGCAAAGCTTTTGCTATTGCCGCACCGATGCCGCCGGTTGCGCCAGTAATGAGTGCGGATTTACCTGTGAGGTCGAACATTCGGATTATCCTTATTTCAGATTTTGGGCGTTAGTGGCAATGTCTTCCGGCGCGCCAAAAGCGAAACCTTGGGCGTCGGGAGCATTCTTTTTCATGAGTCCGGTCAATACTTTACCAGCACCAATTTCACAAAACAGATTAACCCCCTGCCCCGCCATGAAGCCTACACATTCACGCCAGCGTACTGTGCCGGTGACTTGTTCCACAAGGCGTTTGCGAATTTCGGTTGGATCGCTGGTTGGTGCTGCTAACACATTTGCAATCAGCGGCACCGACGGCGCATTCATTTTAACATTCATCAGCGCTTCGGCCATAGCCTCCGCCGCTGGTTGCATCAGTGCACAATGAAATGGGGCACTGACGGGGAGAAGTATTGCTCGTTTTGCGCCGCGCGCTTTGGCCATTTCGCAGGCCCGATCAACGGCAGCTTTATGACCCGAGATCACAACTTGGCCAAAGCTATTATCATTGGCGGCTTGGCAGACTTCGCCTTGCGCTGAATCTGCAGCAATCGCGGCAACGTCGGCAAAGTCGAGCGCTAGAATTGCAGCCATTGCGCCAATGCCAACAGGCGTTGCCGATTGCATAGCGTTGCCCCGAATGCGCAGTAGCCGGGCAGTGTCACCGAGCGAGAAGGTATCTGCGGCAGCGAGCGCTGAATATTCGCCAAGCGAATGGCCTGCGACAAATTTTGCCGTGTTTGAAACCGTAATACCGTGTTCTGATTTCAGAACGGCAAGTACCGCCATACTCACCGCCATTAGTGCGGGTTGAGCGTTAGCGGTTAAAGTGAGTTCCTGTTCTGGTCCTTTCCACATCAGGGTCGAGAGTTTTTGATTAAGAGCTTCATCAATCTCATCAAATACGGCTTTGGCCACTGGAAATGCATCGCTCAACGCGCGTCCCATACCAATTGTTTGGCTGCCTTGGCCGGGGAATGTGAAAGCTATTGCCAAAATAAACTCCTAAGTTCGAAAACAAAGACACGAAACACGGAGGCGACCAAGAGTCAAGAAACCCGTTTGCATTTTAGAGAGACCGGTTCCTATTGAGAGAGAAAAATAAAATCGATAAATAAAAACGAATCAGTTACTCATTTGTCTTTGGGGGGGAAGTAAAAGACGATGATGCGATGGTTTTTTGCGTTCGGCATGTTGTGCGTTGCTTTGTCTACCATGATTTTGGTAGCGAACGAGGTCTACCGATCTGACCTCCAACAGGCAAAAAATCAATATGTCGGAAATGCTAAACGCGAAACCGTTGCAGATGTTCAAAAATTTGAAACATCTTTTGAATCGATATATCAAAACATCCGAACTTTGGCATCCCTCCCGAGCATTCATTCTATCGATCGGCACGGCGCAAACTTGAGCGAAGAAGGCCGCATTACGTTTCAACAAGTATACAATAATTTGGCAAGCAGCGTTGATGTTTCAGAGGTCTACATTTTACCAATTGATTTTGATCCGGATAAACTTGATTTGTTGACGCAGAAAAATGAAGAACCAATTTTAATGTTTGATTCGCTGATTGCGAATGCAGGTATGAGCACAGGATCCGCAACCCAAAGAGATGGCGCTATAGCCACCGAGAACATTCCAGAAGTTGAAATTTTCGAATATTGGCAGATGCGCGATCAAGCGAAATGGTTAGCTAAAAACTATCCTACTTTTGATAAAATCTCTGATCTTGATTTTCCTTTGATTAGTGGGCCAGAAGTTGTTACTTGCGATAATACAGATTTCATCACTTCTAGAAATGATGCTGATCGGTCAGGAATTATTCTTTCGGTGCCATTTTATGGTGTGGATGGGCGCATTCGCGGAATGGTTTCAGCGGTTATTCTGACATCCGCACTCAAAAAACTCATGCCAACTGCAGACTATGCCTTAGTAAACAAGGGCTACAACTATGTTGCTATGGCGAAGGGTGTGGAAGCGATGAAAGCTTCGCATGACTATATCAAAGCTGAAAAAATCGATCCGAATTTGATTTATTCAGAAGTTACTCCCCTATCGGTTATCAATCAACAAAGCCCTTGGACAATGTGGTCCGGTCGGCCTGACAGCATGTTTTGGAATAGTGATGCTGTCGCTGTTATCGAGCAGGCATGGTGGCGCAATCTCTATCTTATCCTAGGGCTGCTGGCGGCAGTTTCGGCACTCACTTATTTTGTGTTGTCACGTATGAATTTGGACCAAAGCTTGGCGCTCAACAAAGCACTGGAGGATAAAAGACTTTACGCTGAAAACGCAGCAAAAGATGCGCAAGAACACGCGCAGCTTCTTCAAGAGCTGAATGCTGATGTCACAATACTTAACATGCGGCTAACTGAACGCGCGAAAGAACTTCAATTGGCACAGCAAGAAATTGTTAAGCGAGCAAAAACGGCTCAGCTTGGTTCTTTGATTGCAACGGTTGCCCATGAACTTCGCAATCCTATCGGGGCAATTCACACCACATGTTTAGCGCTAAAACAAAAACTCACTACTCATGATAACGATCAACAATTTACCAAACAGTTTGCGCTCATCGACTCTGGAGTAATGCGCTGCGATAAAATCATCGGCCAGCTTTTAGATTATTCGCGCGTTCAATCTTTAACGAAGTCCGCAACCGAAATTGATACATGGCTTGAAAAACTCTTGAGTTCTGAAGGCGAAAAACTACCTTCTTTTGTGACCGTTGAATGCACACTTGGTTTAGAAGGGCAAATAGCCCAGGTTGACGAAGGCCGCTTGGATCGTATGATCCTAAACTTGATTACAAACGCAACAGAAGCAATGACCGAAAACGGCAAACCACATCCCGAAATGGGCGGCAGAGCACCAACAATTAAGGTTAGCACGGCGCAAAAAATTGGCGGCATCGAAATCTGTGTCCAGGACAATGGACTGGGAATATCACCCGAAAACCTATTAAAAATTCGCGAACCACTGTTCACAACCAAGGGCTTTGGTATGGGACTTGGAATTCCAACAGTAGAAAAAATTGTTGAGTTGCATGGTGGCAATTTGGATGTCGCTTCGCATCTAGGGCGCGGAACGCGCGTAACCATTTGGTTGCCGATCGATCACAATGTCCAAAATCAAGAAGCTGCATAAACCTAAAAATAAAAGCGTTCTATAATTGGTTATTGAATTCAAATAGAGATCAAAAGGTGAGCTGAAAGTTTGTCAAACTTCCATTCCATTAATTTTTTTCAAAAAATCGATCAGGCGCGGAAGATAGCGGTTTCCGTATCCCATATTATCGGCAACGACCAATGTTTGGTGAACAGTTTCAGCGAGGAATGAGCTCACCGGCATTTGCTCGGTCATGTTGGTATAGTAGCGCAAATCCTTGCGAGCATTGGTGATAGCGAATTTGGCGTGGCTATCATCATCATGCAGCGGCACATTGATAAGGCGACCAAACATAACCGATGAGGCACCACCTCCCATAATGATTTCTTTCAACGCGTTCATTTCAATGCCAGCTTTTGTCGCCACAGTTATTGCTTCGGCAGCCATTGCAGCGTGACCTAACGACAGGAAGTTATTGATTAGCTTGACCTTATGACCCGAGCCGACCGCACCAGCATGGACTATCATATCCGCGAAACTACTGAGAACAGGGCGAATCTTTTCGATGATTGCTAGGTCGCCGCCAACCATTAGCCCGAGTTTTCCAGCCTCAGCTTCTTTGGGTGTGCGGGTCATGGGCGTGTCTACGAAATGCACGCCGTGTGCTTCGCAAAGGGCGGCGAGCTTTACGGTTGAGTGTGGCTCAGCGGTTGAGCAATCAGAAATAATGAAACCGGGTTTTGCTGTTGTGAGGAGAGCCGTCACAACCTCTTCTACTTGCGGGCTGCCTGTCACACACAAGATAACCATGTCGGATTGGGCAGCGATTTCGGCGGCATTTGACAATTCTTTAGCGCCAAGTGCAATCATGCTTTCGATTGGTGCACGATTACGGTGGGCAACAATATTGAGAGCGAAACCTTTGGCCAAAATGTTTTTGCCAATGCCATGCCCCATTAGGCCAACACCAATAAGGCCAATTGTTTTGATGGTCATACGTTTTCTCCCGCTGTAAAAATGTTAAACTGATCTGGTTCGAGAATGTAGGTGCCATCGTTTGATTTAAAACGAAAACCGATGCGAGTATAAAATTTTGCAGCACCAAAATTGTTGTCTTGCACTTCAAGTTTTATGAAACCACCACCACGCGCAGCGCCGTCTCTGGCAATGGCATGCAGCAGTTTCAAACCAATGTTTTGATTGCGGGATTCTGGCAAAACAAAAAGATCACAGACATAAACTCCGCGAATTCCGCGCCAACTGGAATAGGTCATATTGTAAATGCCAGCGCCTACCAATTGGCCAACCGTTTCAGCAATCATAACAAGGGCAATATCCGCATCGGCGCGAAGGTTATCAGGCGTCATTTTTATGAGGTAGCCGGGCTCAACAATTGATGTGAGTGCCTGAACCATTTGCACGACTTCAGACTCTTCACCTTTTGCCATAGGGCGAACAACGATGCTCATGCGCCGAGGCCTTTGAGAAGTGAGGCCAGATTTAAGCCAAGGCTAGCTGAAGGATAGCCACCTTCTTGAACAACGAGAGTTGGCAAGTTTAACTGCCCAATCATTTCTCCGATTGTTGCAAATTCTGTGGTTTCGATTGCGAAGCCTTTGAATGGATCATCGATGGCAATATCAAGCCCGGCAGCCAGCACCAGAATATCAGGTTTGAAATCAGAAACGCGCTGGAGAGCTATTTCTAAACTGGTGCAATAATCTTTGATTACCGTGCCACGTTCCAATGGTAGGTTGAGATTGAAGCCCTCGCCCTGCCCACGTCCAAGCTCATTTTCATAACCCCAGAAAAAGGGGTAAAATCGTTTCGGGTGAGCGTGGATAGAGACAGTTAGGACATCGGCACGATCATAGAAAATTGCTGCTGTGCCATTACCATGATGCACATCGATATCAAGGATGGCGGTGCGTTTTCCGGCACGTGTAAAAATTTCCGCAGCGAGTGCCGAATTGTTAAAGTAGCAAAATCCGGAAGCCGCGTCAGCGGCGGCATGGTGACCGGGAGGGCGGCAAAGTGCGTAGACGAGACGATCACCTTGCAAAATCAAATCGGTTCCGTGCACAGCACTTGCAGCACTACCGAGTGCTGCTTGCAATGTTGTTGGGGTTACCGGGCAAGCACCATCGCCTAAATGGAAACCCGCCTGCCCCACTACGGATTCTGGATAGCTTACAGGTACAAACGTTTCGCGGCCAAGCGCGTAGATATTGGGCAGAGGCACATCGCTGGCATTTGGAATCATGGCCCAACGGTCCAGCAGAGTTTCCATAAAGGTCAGATAGCGACGATCATGGATCAAGGCAATGTGGTCCATTGTGATTGGCGGCGGCGCTACAATGGGGGAGCCAATAGCATGAACACCTTGCAGCAGCATATCGATGCGCTCCGGCGTTTCGGGGATTGGTTGCGGACGGCCAGATACCATGAATGTGCGGGGCGCATGGAGGCGTTGCGTTTCGTCGAATATCGTAATCATGGGTTTGGCTGTCCGTTGGTTTCTGCTAATACCACATGAAGCGCAATCACTTGGCAAGATGGATTTTCACATGACAGCCCCGGTTCCACAGCACATTCATTCCACATCTGATTTACCGAAAGTGGCTTGGGCCAAAGGAAGTTACCTCTATGATGTGAATGGCAAGCAATACATTGATGGTTCTGGCGGTCCTGCGGTTTATAGTATTGGCCACGCCAACGCTGAAGTGAACGCCGCCATCACGGCCCAGTTGGAACGGATTGCCCATGGCTATCGCTATAATTTTACCACTGATGCACTTGAAGAACTAACGGAAATCATAGCGACGAATTGCGGTGGCACATTGCGGCATATGGTTTACGTAACGGGCGGCTCTGAAGCGGTTGAGAGTTGCATGAAACTGGCATTGCAATATCACGCGGTACGCGAAGATATGTCGCGGCGGCGATTTATTGCGCGGCAACGGAGTTGGCATGGCAACACGTTAGGGGCGTTGTCGATTTCGGGATTTAAAGAACGGACAGCAGCGTTTGAAGGTTCGATGCTTGAGGCATCGCATATTTCACCCGCAAATGATTACCGCCCAATTGGCGCTGATAATGCAGCAGCATGTGCGCAAGAATTAGAAGACGAAATTTTGCGCGTAGGCGCACACAATGTAGCGGCGTTTATTTTTGAGCCTGTCGTGGGCGCTGCTGGCGGCTGCGTTCCAGCACCAGTCGGCTATGCAAAATTAGTGCGCGCGATTTGCGATAAATATGGCGTGGTGATGATTGCTGATGAGGTTATGTGTGGCGTGGGGCGTTGTGGTCCGTGGCGGGCATTGGCGTTTGATGGCGTAGAGCCTGATATCATGTCCGTGGCCAAGGGATTGGCGGCCGGGTACTTGCCTTTGGGTGCAGCGATTTATAATGACAGGATTGCTGCTGTCGTCGGCGCACCCATGACTGGGCATACTTTCACAGGGCATACGGCGTGTTGTGCGGCCGGAGTAGCGGTGCAGAAAATTATTAAGCGAGAAGGGTTACTAGCGCGGGTTCAGGCCAATGAATCAAAGATAAAATCGATGATCGCTGACGCTACTTCAGGCATTGATGCGATTGGTGATATTCGTGGACGCGGACATTTTATTGCAGTGGAATTGGTGGAGAACCGCGCGACCAAAAAGCCGTTCGATGGATCGCATAAACTTTATATGCATATTCGCCAACGCGCTCTGGAGAATGGTTTGGTTTGTTATCCTTCAGGTGGGAATGTTGATGGTGTGAATGGTGACATCGTCATGCTGGCCCCACCCTATAATTCCACTGACGATGAATTGAGCGAGATGGTCGATAAGATGGCCGTTTCGATTAGAGAGATTTTGAGCGAGAAGGGGTTGGGCAGTTAGGGACCTCATCCGGCGCGTTGCGCCACCTTCTCCAGTGGAGAAGGGACAAGTTTAAAATCTGTCGCTTCTCCTCTGGAGAAGCTGGCGCGAAGCGACTAATGAGGGCCCTTTAATCAAGCAACCGGCGTCCATAAAACTTGATCAATGCGCGTGGCCCCTGTTGCTAACATGATCAATCGATCGAGGCCCAGAGCAACGCCAGACGTCGGCGGCATCATTGTCAAAGCCTCAAGCAGATCACCATCAATAGGATAGCGCTCGCCATAAAGTTTTTCTTTTAAATCCATTTCGATTTCAAATCGGCGGCTCTGTTCGATAGGATCAATGAGTTCACCAAAACCATTGGCCAATTCCACACCACATGCGTAGAGTTCGAAGCGTTCTGAAATGCGGCTGTCATGGGCGCAAACGCGCGCGAGGGCCGCTTCAACAGCGGGATATTCGTACAGCACGGTGATTACGCCAGTGCCAAGATTAGGCTCTATTTTTTCCACAAGAATGCGGCTGAAAATATCGGACCAAGAATCATCCTCGGTAAATCTGACGGGGCATTGATCGGCGAGTGCATTGCGGTCAGAAGTGTTGCCGTTCAAAGTCCTCAATAAATCAACACCTGCAAATTTTTGGAAAGCGGCAGCTACGCTGAGATAATCAGCTTTGGCAAATGGGTCTGCTGATCTGCCTCGCCAGTTAAATTGTTTTGTGCCAGCAATTTCAGCGGCAAGGGCCACGAGGGCGATGCAGTCTTCAATAATTGCGGAATAGGGTTCATAAGCGCGATACCACTCTAACATGGTGAACTCAGGCGAATGGGTTAATGTTCGCTCGCGGTTGCGGAATACATGGCCCAAATTGAAAATTTTCACTTCCCCGGCAGCAAGAAGTTTTTTGCAGGCAAACTCTGGCGAAGTGTGCAAATAGCGGCGCTCAACACTGGCATCTGATTGGATCAAATCGGTGCCGAAGGCATGGAGGTGGGTTTCGTTGCCCGGAGAAATTTGCAACGCGGCGCAATCCACTTCGAGGAATCCACGTTGATCGAACCAATGCCGAATACCAGTTACGATGCGATTGCGGGCCAATAGAAATGACCGTCTATCACGATGCCGATCCGGCGAAAACCAAGGCGAAACCATGCAGTCCTCCAAGGGGTTGGCTTAACGGCTAGACACTGCTATTAGCCGCACCAACTCAATTCGGCAATTCAAGAAAGTTACACACAGTGGTCAAAGTTATCGCCAGCGGCGTTCGTAAGGGAAATGTAATTGAGCATGAGGATGGCAAACTTTACGTCGTTCTGAAAGCCGAAAGCATGCATCCCGGCAAAGGCACGCCGACCACGACAATCGATATGCGCCGGATTTCAGACGGCGTGAAAACTGTTGTGCGTTACAAAACAACTGATGCGATGGAACGGGCTTTCGTTGAAACTGTTATGCACACCTATCTTTATCAAGATGGTGAAATGTATGTATTCATGAATCCAGAAAGTTTCGAACAAATCAGCTTAAATTCAGATTTGTTGGGTGATCTTGCCCCCTATTTGCAAGAAGGCATGGAATGCCAAATTGCCTTGTTTAATGATGGTCCAATTTCGATTGAATTGCCACAGCGTGTAACCTTGGAAATCGTTGAAACTGAACCCGCGATTAAAAATCAAACTGCATCTTCATCTTTCAAGCCTGCTATTCTTTCCAATGGTGTGCGCACATTGGTGCCGCCACATATTGTGAATGGCACGCGCATTGTGGTGGAAACTGCGGACGGCGCATACGTTGAACGCGCTAAAGACTAATTTATTTCTTTAACACCATTACGGTTTCGACATGTGACGACCATTTGAATTGATCAACTGGCGTCACATTTTTTATG
>JAYUOP010000037.1:0-40016 GCA_043760745.1 Hyphomicrobiales bacterium | reverse complement strand
CGCAGTCTCGTCCCGTGCCCAGTGGTGCTATAAGCGCCGAAGACGCTTTGGGTTTTGGTTTGTTTTTATCGGCGGCCGCCGTTATTTGTTTAGGCTTGCTTGTAAACATCGCTTCTGCTGCGCTTCTCGCGTTCACGATTTTCTTTTACGCTGTCATTTATACAATGTGGCTCAAGCGTTGGACGTCACAAAACATCGTTATTGGCGGCGCTGCTGGGGCATTCCCGCCAGTTGTCGCTTGGGCAGCGGTCACGGGCTCCGTTGATCTCGGTTCCATCTCGCTTTTCTTGCTAATCTTTATGTGGACGCCGCCACATTTCTGGGCGCTCGCGCTATTTCGCGAGGGTGACTACGCTAATGCGGGGGTGCCCATGTTGCCAAATGTTGCGGGTCGCCCTGAAACGCGGAAGCAAATGTTGATGTATTCTATCGCTTTGCTACCAACAATTTTACTGCCAAGTCTGACAGGCGTAACTGGCGTTTTGTACACGGCCAGTGCTGCACTCTTAACCGCGGTTTTTCTTTACAAAGCCGTGTTGGTCTATCGCGCTGGCGATGGCCCCAATGCTGATGCCACATGTAAAGATCTTTTTGGCTTTTCCATTCTTTGGCTATTTGCACTTTTCGCCGTCATCCTCATTGAGAGGCTGCTTCAACTGCCTGCTTTCCCATCGGTGTTTTCATGAATAATCACATTACTCCTGCACCTTTTTCGCCCGATGATTTGGCTCGCCGCCGCAAGCGTTCAGTGGTCATGGCTGTTATACTTGTGGCGTTGGTCGTCTTGTTTTTCATTACCACTATCGTTCGTCTCGGTGCGAACATTGCAGAGCGTGTGGTCTAATGGCAACAACTGATCGCAAAAACCGGATCGTTGCGTTTTCAGCACTCAGTTTGTTTGTTGGCATGTTGGGATTGGCCTATGCGTCCGTTCCGCTCTACAAACTATTTTGTCAAACAACGGGATACGGCGGAACCACACAACGGGCGGATATTGCGCCTGTAACCGTTTCAGATAAAATCATCACCGTAAGTTTTGATGCTAACACGTCAAGCGCTTTGCCGTGGACCTTCGAGGCTACGCAAGCCAAAATGGCGGTTAAAGTTGGCGCGCAAAACATGGCCTATTATGATGCTAAAAACACAAGTAATGAAACGGTTACCGGTTCAGCAATTTTCAATGTGACCCCGGTGGAAGCTGGCGTTTACTTCAATAAGATTCAGTGTTTTTGCTTCACTGAACAAACCTTAAAGCCCGGTCAATCCGCATCCATGCCGATTGATTTCTTTATTGATCCAGCGATCCTAGATGATCCGGATACCAAGTCTATTACACAGATCACTTTATCCTACACATTTTATCCCGTAGATAAGCCCACCGATGTATCGGCGACTGGCAGCGTCCCTGCCGTCGTCAATTAATATTCAAGGAGAAGAAACCCATGGCTGACAATCACGCAAAAAACCATGATTACCATCTGGTCGATCCAAGCCCATGGCCTTTCGTCGGTGCCTTAAGCGCCTTGGTAATGGCCGTTGGTGCTATTGCTTACATGCAATATCTCAAAGGTGGCTCGCTTTTCGGATTGGGTGCCGCTTCGCCTTGGCTTTTCGCCATTGGTTTTGCCATGGTGCTTTACACCATGTATATGTGGTGGCGCGATATTATCATTGAAGCACATAATGGTGATCACACACCCGTCGTGTCGCTTCATTTGCGCTACGGCATGTTAATGTTCATCGCGTCCGAGGTTATGTTCTTTGTAGCTTGGTTCTGGGCGTTTTTTGACGCCAGCCTTTTCGCTAACGAACCCATTCAAGCAGCCCGCGTTTTGGCAACTGGTGGCGAATGGCCACCGGTAAACACACAAGCCCAATTGTTTGATCCTTGGCATTTGCCTCTGATCAATACACTAATCCTTCTCACCTCCGGCACCACCGTTACTTGGGCACACCACGCGCTGCTCAATAATGATCGCAAAGGCCTGATTTGGGGTTTGATCTTGACCATCGCTTTAGGTGTCGTCTTTAGTTTGGTTCAAGCCTATGAATACGCTCATGCGGCGTTTGGCTTTAGCAATGTTGGAGAAGGCACCGGAAATATTTATGGTTCCACCTTCTTCATGGCGACGGGCTTTCATGGTTTCCACGTTATCGTCGGTACGATCTTCTTGGCGGTCTGTTTATTCCGCGCATTGAAGGGGCATTTCACGCCAAAGCAGCATTTCGGCTTTGAAGCTGCCGCGTGGTACTGGCATTTCGTGGACGTGGTCTGGTTGTTTCTGTTTGCCGCTGTCTATATCTGGTCTTCAGCTGGGATCACTATTGGCGAACATTGATCACCACTAACGCAAGGCAAAGCCGCCCGGTCCATAAAGGGTCAGGCGGCTTTTTCTTTTTGAAAGTCAAACATGACTGATAATTACTATCCGCCAATTTCGGCGCTCTCGTCTGGCATAAAGTGTGTGTGTCCGCGCTGTGGCCGCGGCAAACTGTTTACGGGATATCTCACCGTCGCAAAATCATGCAGCTCTTGTGGACTGTCCTATGAGTTCGCCGATGGCGGCGATGGGGCAGCATGGTTCGTTATGCTTTTCACCTGCATTGTTGGTGTGGGATCAATTCTCGGGATTGAAGTCGCTTATGCGCCTACCGTTTGGGTCCATATCTTAATCGCCATTCCAACGCTCATTCTTATGCCCCTGCTCCTCTTGCGGCCAGCCAAAGGCATTCTCTTGTGTCAGCAATGGAAAACGGACGCCAAACCAGGTGAGCTTGAGCCATGATGAGCAAAAAACGTAGCATTTGGCCAGTCCTCATTGCCGGAACCATTGGCACATTATTGCTGATATTTCTTGGGCTATGGCAAATCGCGCGGCTGAGCGAGAAGCAAGCCCAAATTGCCAGTCTCGAAGCTAGGCTTACGGCAGCGCCCATTTCATTATCAGAGCTTTTGCAGCGCTATGAACGCGACGAAGATATTGAATTTGTTCGTGTTACGTTGACCGGCAAACTCGACCACACTGCTGAGCGTTTAAAACTTTCAACCAACAAAGGCAGCGCTGCTTGGCAAGTCTTAACCCCAGTTCTCACTGACGATGGGATATTCTTGTTGTTGGACCGTGGCCTTGTGCCCGAAAACCAGCGTGACCCGAAAATCCGCCCGGCCCCCGATCGCGTTTCGGAATTGTCCGCCATTGCGCGTCTTCATGCCGGAGGGCAGGGCACTTTTGATCCAGAAAATGATATTGCTGGCAATCAATGGTTCTGGTGGGATATTCCAGCCATGCTGTCTTCTGTGTCCATCCCACTCGATGCCAAAGTGACACCGTTCATTTTGCAACGCTTGCCATCCGGAAATGAACAAGGCTTACCAGAAGCCGTGCAGCCCAAAGCCAGTTTGCGCAATAATCATTTGGGCTATGCTATAACTTGGTTTGGTTTGGCTTTGGTCACAGCGCTAATGACGGGCATCTATGCGACCAGCCTCAACCGAAAAACTTGAAGTGTTGTTGAACTGGTCCTAAACGTTTCGCAAAACACAAAGAGAAGCCAACCGTGAAATATATCTCTACCCGTGGAACTGCCCCCGAACTCAACTTTGAAGGCGCATTGTTGTCCGGCCTCGCGCGTGATGGTGGTCTCTATTTGCCTGAGACCTGGCCACAATTCTCTCAAGCCCTACTGAATTCATTGCGCGGCAAGCCTTATGCTGATATCGCTTTCGCAGTTTGCCAGCCATTCGTCGCCGGAACGATCCCCGATTCAGATCTTCGCACCATGATCAACGACGCTTACGCAACGTTCGGTCATGCCGCTGTCACCCCATTGAAGCAACTCGACACCAACCACTGGCTACTCGAATTATTCCATGGCCCAACTTTGGCCTTTAAAGACGTTGCCATGCAGCTTTTAGCGCGCATGATGGAATGGTCACTCGCCAAAAGCCAAACCCACGCCACAATTGTTGGGGCAACATCGGGTGATACCGGCGGTGCTGCCATTGAGGCCTTCAAGAACAGCACAGCTGCTTCCCTTTTTATTATGCATCCGCATGGCCGTGTGAGTGAAGTCCAGCGCCGCCAGATGACCACGGTTACGGGCAAGGCCATTCACAACATTGCAATTGAAGGTAATTTTGATGATTGCCAAGCCATCGTAAAAAGCCTGTTCAACGACCACGCCTTCCGCGATCGTGTGAGCCTCGCTGGCGTTAATTCCATCAATTGGGCGCGGATTATGGCTCAAATCACCTATTATGTTTACGCGAGCCTTGCTCTGGGTTCTCATGGGAGGCCAGTCGATTTCACCGTGCCAACTGGAAATTTTGGCGATGTGTTCGCTGGCTTCGTTGCCAAGCGCATGGGGGCCAACATCGGCAGCTTAGTCATTGCTACCAACGTGAATGACATCTTAGATCGTACGATTAAAACGGGCCGCTATGAAATCACCGGTGTCGTGCCAAGTTCTAGCCCATCCATGGACATACAAGTATCGAGTAACTTCGAACGCTTGCTTTATATATCATCGAATCGAAACTCAGATATCATTCGTGGTCAAATGGCAAGCCTAGGGCAGTCCGGTTGTTTCTCTATCGCACCAGATGTCCTCGCGAATATGCGCGCCGAGTTCGCGTCTGGTGCTGTGTCCGAAACAGAAACCGCTGCTACAATCCAAAAACTGCTCGCGGAATCCGGCGAACTTTTAGACCCACACACCGCCGTCGGCGTGGCGGTTGCGACACATCACATTGGATCAAACCCGATGGTGACCCTAGCTACTGCCCACCCGGCTAAATTCCCAGATGCAGTTTTCGCGGCGTCCGGCGTAAGACCTGGTTTACCTCAACGACTATCCCACTTGATGAAAGCGCAAGAACACTTCACAGTGCTCCCAAACAGCGTCGCTATTGTGAAGGACCATATCCTGCACAATATATAAGACGTGTCGAAGGGACTGGGAATGACTGTAGAAATATCGCGGCTGGATAATGGCTTGCATGTAATCACCCACCATATGCCACATCTGGAAACCGTGGCCCTTGGCGTTTGGGTGAAGGCGGGCGCCAGAGATGAGCGACCAGAAGAAAATGGCGTTGCGCATTTTCTAGAACACATGGCCTTCAAAGGCACCAAGCGGCGCACCGCTCAAGCTATCGCCGAAGAGATTGAAAGTGCTGGCGGCGAAATCAACGCAGCAACCGGCATGGAGACCACCACCTACTATGCCCGCGTTCTCAAAAATGATTGGCCTTTAGCACTTGATATTCTCGCTGATATTTTTACCGAGTCTGTTCTTGATGAACGCGAAATGGAGCGTGAGCGCGATGTGATTTTGCAAGAAATCGCCGCCGCCAATGATCAGCCAGATGATCTCGTCTTCGATCTTGCTCAAGCCGCGTGTTATGGTGAACATCCCCTTGGCCGCTCAATTCTTGGCACCAGCGCTTTGGTCACCGGCATGACCCGCGATAACATTCTAAACTGGCGCGACCGCAATTATTGGGCTTCGCGCATTGTCGTTTGCGCCACTGGTAACGTTGATCACAAGGCTTTTGTGGCTGATACTCAGAAACACTTTGGAAATATCAAACCGGGTCCAGAGCCCCAACGTGCACCTCCGGTTTACACCCCGACTGCGCGCACGGAACAAAAGACCCTTGATCAAACTCACATCGTTATGACCTTCCCGGCTCCGAATTATCGTGACCCAGAGATTTATCCCTTACAAATTCTGTCAAACATCTTAGGCGGCGGCATGTCGTCCCGACTGTTCCAAGAGGTTCGCGAAAAGCGTGGGCTTTGTTACAGCGTCTTTGCCTTTGGCTCAGCTTATGAGGACGTTGGCCAAATTGGCGTCTATGCCGCAACCTCACCTGAGCACACCCAAGAACTGATGTCAGTTACTTCGTCTGTCATGATGGAAGTTGCTGACAGTGTAACTGAAGTTGAAGTGAACCGTGCCAAGGCCCAACTTAAAACCAGCCTTGTGATGAACCTCGAAAGCGCATCGTCACGCGCTGATCAAATTGCCCGGCAATTCCTCGCATTTGGCGAAGTGCCAAATATTCAAACTTTGGTAGGCAAAATCGAAGCCGTAACTCTCGACCAAGTGAAATCATTGGCGAAACGACTTTTTGCAGGCCAAACCCCGGCTTTAAGTGCGGTGGGCCAACTTTCGCAACTTGGTAATCACGAACAAATCAGCGGCTATTTCGCTTAAAGAACTCTAACCAAAATGGACCACCATGTTTGGACAACCCAAAGGCCTCAATAGTCTCCCTGTATTGGCCGATGCCACAATTTATCTCAGAGCGCCAAATCTCGAGGACTATCCCGCTTGGGCAAAACTTCGCAGCGACAGCAAGGAGCATCTCGTGCCTTACGAGCCGCGTTGGCAATCTGATGAGCTTTCGCGTCTTCACTTTCGCGAGTTAATCATGCTGTATCACAAACGCGCAAATGATGATCATACCTACCCGTTTTTCATTTTTACGACCCAAGACCATAGTCTGCTGGGTGGCATTACGCTTTTCAACATCCGTCGCGGCATCGCCCAAATGGCAACCCTTGGCTATTGGATTGGAGCTACATATGTCGGTCAAGGTCTAATGACGCGCGCTTTACAACTCATCATGAATCATGGTTTTGATACCCTCCACTTACACCGCGTGGAGGCGGCCTGCGTGCCCCGAAACACACCGTCTAAGAAACTGTTGCAACGCGCTGGATTTCACGAAGAAGGCATCGCTAAATCCTACTTGCAAATCAATGGCCAATGGGAAGACCATATTCTGTTCGCTAAACTCAATGACCAAAAGACTTAGTGTTAAAAATACCTGTTTACTGTCTTTAGCGCTGTGCTAGGCAGTTTGTGTCAGATTAGTGTACGGTGTTGTCATGCGCATTCTTTTGGCAATCACCTTTTCGATTCTCTTTTTTGTGAGCGCCGCACTTGGCCAAAGTGTTATTCCAATTCAAGATTTGGCTGATCAAAAAGATTTTACAAATCTAGGCCAAATTATCACTGTCGATAAAGTCGAAATCGCAATTGCCAAACCAGATAATCTCAACAAAATCATAAATTTAAAAGCATTGGGCAGCGGCCCTAAATTTTTCTGGACCGTCTATACATTTGCTAACGGCGCGGCTCAGTCTAAAACAATTATTGTTTCACTCGACCACCGCGGGTTGGTGAATTCCGCATCCGTGCCGCTAACAGCGCTTGGCTCGCCCGTAATCCAAATCGTGAGCGACGATCCCGAAGTACCCGTGATCAAGCGTACAACCTATGGCCAGGATAGCTTTCACGTTACAATCCCTGCCAATGCAAATATCACAATCGCATTGCAAACCACAGCAAGCCAACCAAACGTCTTTCTTCAAGGTGCAGTTAACGACGACCCGCAATCTCTCATGCAATCGGCCATCATCGGCGCCATCCTGATATGCGCAATTCTATTGCCCGGTATTGTCTTGGCTTTGTATTACTACCGTGCCACCCCGGCAATTTTAAGTGCAGTTTTCCTCGGCCTCGCCAGTCTTTTGTTTATTGCCATGGAGCTCGGCGTTTTAACGCCAAGTCTTGAAGCTCTCAATGTACCTTTGACCAATTCCATTATGCTTCGGGGGCTTATCGAAGGCCTTATGACATCGGCCATCTTCTTTTGTATTTACACATTTGGCGAGGTGACAGAGCTTCACCCACAATGGCGTCAAACCTTACTTGGTCTGGCGATCATATCTCTGAGTTTGCCAGCGTTCAGTTTTGTTGAGCCGGCATGGGTCATAGCAATCACAAGACCGTTATTTGCAGCTGGCGTAATCGCAGGCTTTGCCTTGACGGGTGCGCAGCGTCATGTTGAGCGCGCCTCGTCGCGCACCATCGTTTTGGTTTGGTCTGCTCTCCTCGCTTGGGTTTTACTAGCCTTCACGGCCATGCTTTGGCCATTCCAATCCGCAATTTTTACCAAACTGGTTTGCATTGGATTGATCGTTGCTATTGCGGTTCTGGCAGCTCATCTCATACGCTCTATTTTTGGCCAACCTTTTCTCATGCGCCGCTTTTTCAGCGATGCTGGCCGGCGCAGTTTAGCGCTAACCGCCGCGCACCAACATATCTGGGATTGGTCTCCGATTGAGCAATTTCTAACTGTCAGTCCTGAGCTTTGGACTGTGCTCGGTTATGAATTACCGATCAATCAAAATGACCAAAAAGCTTTCCTCAATATTATTCATCCCGCCGATTTGGCACCTTACCTCAGTCACACTGATAATCCCGCTCAACACAGCGAAGCTTATACCACACTTACCTGTCGCTTACGTCATGCCGATGCGACCTATCGTTGGTACACTTTGCGGGCGAGCATAATTGAAAACGATAGTCACAACGCAGCCCGCATTATTGGCACCTTGTCCGATATCACGGAGGTTAAGCAAACCGAACAGCGGCTCCTCCAAAGCTCATTGATCGATGTCGTCACCGGCCTTCCTAATAGGGCTCTATTTGAAGATCGCTTGGTGCAAGCTTTGGCTAGAAAACCGAGCGATAACTTGCAAGTCATTTTGCTTGAGCTCGAAAATCTTAAAAACATCAATGAAGCATTTGATCATGAGATCGGTGACAGGTTGCTTCTAGTAACGAGCCAGCGCATTGCGGCCCACCTTCAACCTACCGATACTTTGGGTCGTATTTCTGGCGATCAATTTGCAGTCCTCTGTTTGGATAGTGATCAGCCCCGCGATATCAACGCCCTTGCGAAAACTCTAGCCGCAACCATTGCAGAACCTCTGGAGCTTGCGCAGCAAGAAATCTTCCTTGCGGCAAACATTGGTGTCTCGCCAATCGCAGATGATAAAACCAACGCTGAACAAATATTGAAAGAAGCAGGCATCGCACTTTACGAAGCTAAGCGGGAAGGCGAGCGTCGCGTTCGCACCTATGTAAAATCTATGCGCGATGATCGTCACGCTGAAATTATTCTTGATGGTGAACTGCGCAGAGCCACTGATCGCGGTGAGTTACAAGTGCATTACCAACCTATAGCAAGGCTTGATACGATGGAGCTCGTGGGCTTTGAAGCGCTTGTGCGTTGGCAGCATCCAAGACTAGGTTTATTGGCCCCCGACCGCTTCATCAGTCTTGCCGAACAGACCGGAACCATTCTTGAAATTGGCCGCTTCGTGCTGTTTGAAGCAACCAAACAATTGGCCATTTGGCAGCGTATCAGGCGCTCCGGAAACCCTGTGTTTATGGCGGTCAATGTATCTGCAGTTCAATTGGTGGACGTTAATCTCATCGCTGATATCGGCCAAGTATTACAGCGTGAGAATATCACACCAGATACATTCAAGATTGAAATCACCGAATCCGTTGTTATGCAATTTCCTGAGCGTGCGGCCAAAGTTTTACAAAACCTGCGTGGCCTAGGCATTGGCCTGTCATGTGATGATTTCGGCACCGGGCATTCGTCACTTTCAAACTTGCGCGATTTACCTTTCACCACTTTAAAAATTGATCGCTCTTTTATCGCTACTAAACCAGATGACCACCGCGCCGAAGATATTCTTGCGGCCATCGTGGATCTCGCCCATCGATTAGGACTAAGCATTGTGGCGGAGGGCATCGAAACCCAACATCAACTCGCTAACCTGCAACTCCTGTCGTGCGACTTCGGCCAAGGCTACCTCATAGGCATACCCCTCACCGCATCGCAAGTCAGCGCTGCACTGGGAACTGCGCCCATAAATCCAAATCAATCAGCAACGACAAAGGAACTGCTGCCGCCGGAGGTTCAGCAATTGTGATTACCCATGCCCAACTTCACTCGATAACATCCGCGGATCAATGCCGATCTTGGCCATGGCTTGGTCATATGTCTTCAGAATATCGCCGTTGAAAATGATGTCGTGGTCGGCGTCGCAGTGGAGCCAGCCGTTGCTTTGAATTTCATGATCGAGTTGCCCAGGGGACCAGCCAGCATAACCCAGCATCAAAATGGCGCGCGTTGGACCCGAACCCACTGCGATATCGCGCAGCACATCAAGCGTTGCAGTTAGTGCAATTCCTTTCGAAAGCTGCGGGCTGGTTTCGGCAGAATTATACTCCGCACTATGCAAGACAAAGCCACGAAATTTTTCGACTGGACCACCGTATAGAACTGGTTTTTGCAACACGTCCTCAGCAATCTTTAGGCGTCCGCCTTCAGGAGCAATATCAAGCTTATCCACAAGGTCTGCGAAATGCATCATGGGTGCGGCCTTGTTCACAATCATGCCCATGGCGCCGCTTTCGTTATGGGCACACATAAAGATAACTGAGCGATCAAACCGAGAATCATTCATTCCCGGCATGGCGACCAATAGTTTTCCTTTGAGGCTCACGTCTTTTCGCATTGGCGCATCCTATCGTGATTTGATGAAACAGAAAAGCCTCACTATTTCACACGATGGTGACTGGCGCGTGAAGCCTTTGCGGGCTATTCTCACCCCATGAAACGCCGCACATTTCTCACGCTCAGTCCCGCTTTTATAGCTCGCCCCGCATTTGCCGCAAGTCCATGGGCCGCAAGGCTTTTGCTCGGCGCCACTGATCCACAAGGTGCTGATCTTGGTCTTCACATAATGCTGGCAGATAAATGGAAAACCTATTGGCGGGTTCCCGGCGACGGCGGCATTCCACCAGATATCGTCCTTGATCCGAGGTCACAAAACATTGCATCGCTGACCTTTCAGTTCCCAGTTCCAAGCCGCTTTTTCGATGCCGCTGGCGAAACCATTGGTTACAAAAATGAAGTCGTCTTCCCCATTCGGCTCACCGCGATCGATGGCGCAAAGCCGATGCGGTTAAATCTATCCAGCTTCTTTGGCGTCTGTGATGAAGTCTGCATTCCTGCTCGCTTCGAACAGGAAGTAGAAATTAAGAGTGGAGCGAGTGGCGCAGATGCGCGAGTAGTTTCGCAATGGCTAGCGCGTGTACCGACAGCAGCATCACCAATAAAATCTGCAAGTTTGCGCGACCTGAATGGTGCACCACACTTGGCGTTAGAATTATTCAACGGCGCTGAGGATATCTTCGTCGAAAGCACAAGCACTGCCTATTTCAAAAGCCCAGATTTATCGACTGCAAATTTGGCCTTGTTACCGATCGCCAATTTGAAAACGCCAACTGATCTCGTCGGTCAAACCTTGCGTATCACCTGCATATCTGGCGGCAAGGGACTTGAACAATTCATCGATGTTCGCTAACGCCTCCATCATTAACAGGAGTGCTACATATGACCATTAATATTGGCGATAAATTACCAGAAGCAGAATTTGCCATGATGACGGCAGATGGTCAGCAGAAAGTCTCAACTGATGTGATTTTCGCGGGCCGCAAAGTGGTGCTGTTTGGCGTACCCGGTGCATTCACCCCAACCTGCAGCATGAACCATTTGCCGGGCTTCTTAACTCACTTGGACGCTATCAAAGCCAAGGGCGTTGATACCATAGCTTGCGTCACCGTGAATGATGTGCACGTGGTCAATGCTTGGGCGAAACATGCAGGCAGTGATGGTAAAATCATAATGCTAGCAGACGGCAACGGAGCTTTCGCCCGCGCTACTGGCTTAGAGGTTGATTTGAATGTTGCAGGCATGGGATTGCGCAATAAGCGCTATTCAATGATCGTCGACAATGGGGTCGTAAAAACTCTCAACATTGAAGATAAGTCTGGCGTCAATGTTTCGGGTGCCGAAACTATTCTCGAACAACTTTAAACGGCGCCATGCCTTCGCGCGCCAGTTCATCGGCGCGTTCATTTTCGGTGTGACCTGCGTGACCCTTAACCCAGTGCCATGAAATCTCATGTGGTTGAATGGCCGCATCTAAACGCTGCCAAAACTCCAGATTTTTAACGGGTTTCTTGTCAGCAGTTTTCCAACCATTACGCTTCCAACCGAATATCCATTTGGTAATCCCGTCTTTGACGTAAGACGAATCCACATGCATTTCAACTTTGCATGGTCGTTTTAATGCGGTGAGTGCTTCAATAGCACCGAGCAATTCCATTTGATTATTTGTAGTTTCGGAAGCACCCCCGCAGAGCTCTTTGCGCCGACCTTTATAGTCAAGGATTGCGCCCCAGCCGCCGGGGCCGGGATTGCCAGAGCACGCCCCATCGGTGTGAATAATCACGACATCTTCGCTCATGGGGCAGGGGCAGCTTCGCGCAATTCACGTGGCAATTTGAAGAATACATTTTCTTCGCGCAAGACCACGGGCTCCACTGTCACTTCATAATGCACGCGGAAGGCATCAATAATTTCATTGACTAAAATCTCCGGAGCGGAAGCTCCTGCTGTAACCCCAATCGTTTGCAATCCTTGCAAATTGCTCCAGTCCAAATCACTCGCCCGCTGCACCAGTAATGCACGGGCGCAGCCATTTTTTTCACCAACCTCAACTAAGCGTTTCGAGTTCGATGAATTGGGTGCGCCCACAACCAGCAACAATTCAATCTTATCGGCAATAGATTTTACCGCCTCTTGGCGATTTGTCGTGGCGTAGCAAATATCTTCCTTGTACGGAGCACTAATCGCTGGAAAGCGCAACTTAAGAGCGGCGATCACATCCCGTGTATCGTCAACCGAAAGCGTCGTTTGGGTTACATACGCCAAACGCTCTGGGTTTTTCACCACAACATTTTGCACATCTTCAACGGTTTCAATCAATTGAATAGCACCATTTGGCAATTGCCCCATTGTGCCGATCACTTCTGGATGACCGCGATGACCAATCAGAATAATTTCATAATCTTGATTATGGTGGCGCTGCGCTTCCATATGAACTTTGGTCACCAATGGACAGGTTGCATCAATCTGAAACATATTCCGTAAGCTTGCAGCGGCTGGAACTGACTTCGGAACGCCATGGGCCGAAAAAATCACCGGGCGATCGCCTGCCGGAATTTCATCCAGCTCATCTACAAAAATCGCACCCTTGGCTTTGAGGTCATCAACCACAAATTTGTTATGCACGATCTCATGGCGCACGTAGACCGGAGCGCCATGCAAAGCCAGCGCCCGCTCGACGATATCAATTGCCCGAACAACCCCTGCACAAAACCCGCGCGGCGCTGCCAGTAAAATTTTCAAACTGGGTTTAGTCATGGCATTGAATTGTGAGCAAGGTCGAAAAAAGTCAAGTGTTCGTAATACTTTCGTCCTGTTAAGTGAGTATTGATCTTTCCATTCATGTGGCGTTCATCTAAAATAATTCATATTAGATGACAAATCAAAGCGAGAAATTATTGTGGGATTTCCAAGACCATTTCAGTCGAGTACTTTGACAGCTTTGGCTGAATTGATTTGCAGCAATGTGCCATTTTCACGCGCTGCGAATGCAACTGAAATTGCCCATTTTATTCCGTTTCTTGCTCAATTTTCTGATGTTGGTCAGGATTGCAAACTGGTCTTAACTCAAGCTCTCGCCTCCCGCCGCCCAAGCCCTGCGCTCAACAATGCCCTCATTGCATTGCGTGATGAGCTGGCCGAAGAAGAACGTTTACCCTTTATGCAGGAGGTTATAAAACTGCAATGCAGTCTGCCAGGCGCACCGCAAAAACTCTGTAGTTACACACTTTTTGTCGGAAAATTTTTAGGCATCAATGAGCGAGTGCTCAACGCTCTATTTCTAAACATGGCAGCGACCATCGTTCCAAAACGCCAATAACCTTCAACAATAATCCGTGAAGAGGGTGGATTAACACAGTCAGTTCGGGCTATTTGTGAACTTATCAAGCGGCGCGAGTATAATCCAATGTCATTAGATAACTTAAAAAAAGCACCGTTTAATTTGGATGCAGTCGCCCTAAACTGGGTCCAAGATACCTTTGCCAGTTTGACTCCAGCAGAAAGAATATCCCAGCTTTTCGTTTTGTTAGTCGGTGTCGGGCCAGATGATTTCAAAAGTGTTTCCGACTTCGGGCCTGGTGGCATTACGGCGATGTTCAAAGGTAATGCCGACAAAGTTCGTCAAGATGTCTTAACTTTGGTGAAAAACGCAAAAGTGCCGCCATTGGTTTCGGCGGACCTTGAGGGCAGTCGCATGAGTTTGCCGTTTGGTGCAGAAGTTCCAAATCCACTGGCGCTTGCCGCCATAAATGATGTGGCCGCCACCCGCGAAATCAGTCGCATCATGGCCGAAGAAGCAATAGTAGCCGGGATCAATTGGTCATTCACCCCTGTGCTCGATGTGAACCATGCTTTCCGCAGTGCCATTGTAGCCACACGCGGATTCGGTAGCGATGTTGAGACCATTCAAAATCACGCTCTTGCCCAAATAGAAGTCTTCCAAGCGCACGGTCTCGCCGCCACCGCCAAGCATTGGCCTGGCGAAGGCTATGATGACCGTGACCAGCATTTGGTGACGACTATCAATCCCTTATCAATGCCGGAATGGGAAAGAGTTTTCGGCAAGCTCTATCGTGCGGCAATTGATGCTGGCGTTCTTAGCATCATGTCCGCGCACATTGCTTTGCCGGCCTTCATTCATGAAAGTGATCCTGATGCCGGCTTGGAAGCCTATCGACCCGCATCGGTTTCAAGAAAACTAACCCATGAATTGCTGCGCGAAAAACTGGGGTTTAATGGCGTTATTGTTTCAGACGCCACACCCATGGCTGGATTGGGATCATGGTCGCCCCGCCGCACATTTGTTCCTGAATTATTGAACGCCGGTTGCGACGTCATATTGTTTTCGCCAGATCCCGCAGCTGATGTTGAGTTTATCAACCGCGCTCTGTCCGACGGCACTTTGCTACAATCGCGCATTGATGATGCAGTTATTCGCATTCTTGGCTTGAAAGCTAAGCTCGGGCTTCACCTTACTGTTAAAATCATGGCCATACCAAACCTAAACACCAGTAAAGTGATCGCATCCGCCATCACTGATCGTGCGCCGACCCTGGTGAAGGACACCCAAAATCTATTGCCGCTTACCCGTGAAAAACATAGCCGCATATTGTTGATCACAACTGGCATCAGTGAACCTTGGGCGCCAGTGCCTATACCGTTTATCATTCCTGATCTTTTGACTGCGCGCGGTTTTGCAATCACCATGCATCATTCTGATACCATAGTCAGCCCAGAACATTTTGACCTTGTGCTTTATTTATTCGGCGACGAAACCTTGCTCACCCGCAATCGGATTTACCTCGACTGGCTCAAACTCAATAACAACTTCATAAAAGCGATGGACCGCTATTGGCATGACATTCCAACCCTGATGATTTCCTGCGGGTTTCCCTATATGCTTTACGATGCGCCGCGCGTTCCAACTTACATCAATGCTTATTCAACAATGGATACGATGCAGGATGCGGTGGTTAAAGCTCTTCTCGGTGAAATTCCGTGGAACAAAAATTCACCCATTGATCCCTTCTGTGGATTGGGCGATGCAAGATATTAAATCCCTCTTGCCTTTCCTTTGATGTCGCTCTAGCTTCCCAACTGTTCGCATAAAACCATTGCGGGAGAGATTGGGTGTAAATCCCAACGCCGAAGGAGCAACCGCCCCGGAAACTCTCAGGCAAAAGGACCGCTTTGGTTTACGGAACTCTGGAGAGTAGACGGCATTTTGCCCGTCTCACCGTAGGAGCAAGTAGAGCCATTTGGCGCTATGAAAACTCTCAGGTTCTCTGACAGAGGGGGCAGGCCACATCGCAATTCTGCGATTGGGCTTGTCAACACTTGTCGGGAGATCAGCTTGTCTGAAAATCAATTGTTACGAACCGCTCTTTACGAAAACCACGTAAAGCTTGGGGCTAAAATAGTGCCTTTCGCAGGCTATGAAATGCCAGTGCAATATCCAACCGGAGTCTTGAGCGAGCATAATTGGACCCGTTCGCATGCGGGTTTGTTTGATGTCTCGCATATGGGCCAAGCCTTTATTGTTGGTCCCGATTTCGTAACGTCGGCTAAAGCTATTGAAAAATTAGTGCCTGCCGATATTGCAGCTCTGAAACCAAAAAAAATTCGCTATGCGCAATTTTTAAATGCGGCTGGCGGCATTCTCGATGATCTCATGATAACACGTTATGTTGTTGATGGCTGGCTCTATGTCGTGTGCAACGCGGGTCGAAAGCGCGAAGATTTCGCGCATCTGGAAGCCCATCTGCCAAAACAAATGAATTTGCAGCGCGCCGAGGATATGGCACTGATCGCACTGCAAGGGCCAAAGGCCGAAGCCGTTTTAGCGCGGATCAATCTTTCAGCTGCGCACGTAAAATTCATGCATTATGAAACACTAGATCTTGCTGGTATGAACGCCCATGTTTCGCGTTCAGGCTACACAGGTGAAGATGGTTATGAAATTGCGGTTCAGAACAAAGATGCTGCAAAACTTTGGGATCTTTTGCTTGCCGATGCGGATGTAAAGCCTATTGGCCTTGGAGCTCGTGATAGTCTGAGACTTGAAGCCGGTCTTTGTCTTTACGGTCATGACATTGATGAAACCACAACGCCAATTGAAGCTGATCTCCTGTGGTCAATCCAAAAACGTCGCCGCGTTGAGGGTGGTTTTATGGGTGCATCACGGGTGCTTTCAGAAATCGCTGACGGTCCAGCCAAAAAACGAATTGGCATTAAACCCGATGGCCGCGCTCCCGCCCGTGAAGGCACTTTAATCACAGATTTGAGCGGACGTACTATTGGCAAAGTTACCTCAGGTGGTTTTGGCCCAACTTTTAATGGTCCAATCGCTATGGGCTATGTGGAAACAGCATTCTCCACCCCCGGAACAGCAATCAGTCTCATCGTGCGTGACAAAGCCTTACCCGCCACCGTCCAATCGCTGACCTTTGTTCCCCATAATTATAAACGTTAAGGAAACCAAAATATGTCTACTAAATTTTCCGCCGACCACGAATGGATCATCGTTGACGGTGATATCGCCACCATCGGCATCACCAATCACGCCGCCGAACAATTAGGCGATGTGGTTTTTGTTGAGCTTCCGGCCATTGGCAAAAAAGTCACCAAAGGTGGCGACGCCGCCGTCGTTGAAAGCGTCAAAGCCGCTAGCGAAGTTTATGCCCCTGTCACCGGCGAAGTCGTCGAGGTGAATAAGGAATTAGAAGGCGATCCCGCCATGGTCAACCGTGGTGCTGAGACCGATGGTTGGTTCATGAAAGTGAAAATCAGCGACGTCTCCGAACTCGCCGACCTTATGGACCGTACCGCTTATGATAAGTTTTTGGCAACGCTGTAAGGATAATCCCCATGAGCCGAAACACCCTCGCCGAACTTGAACCCGGCGCAAATTTCATCCGCCGTCACATTGGTCCAAGCGATGCTGACACTGCTGAAATGCTCTGCGCCGTGGGCGCAAATTCCCTCGAAGATTTCATCGCACAAGTCGTTCCAGAACAACTTCGCATTTCAAAACCATTGAACCTCACCCCCGCTAAATCCGAGCGCAGTACGCTGTCTTATTTGCGCAAAATGGCCGATCGCAATGAGGTGTTCACCTCGATGATTGGCATGGGTTATTATGGCACCGTGACGCCTAAGGTCATCTTGCGCAATGTGCTCGAAAACCCCGGTTGGTACACTGCTTACACACCATACCAAGCCGAAGTCAGCCAAGGTCGCCTTGAAGCTTTGCTTAACTTCCAACAGGTGGTCATTGATCTCACCGGCTTAGAACTCGCTAATGCATCGCTTCTTGATGAAGCCACCGCGGCAGCAGAAGCAATGGCCATGGCCAAGCGGGTGGTGAAATCCACCGCCAATACTTTCTTTGTCGATTCCGATACCCATCCTCAAACCATCGGTGTCATCCAAACCCGCGGCGCTGCTTTTGGCTATAAAGTCGTGATCGGCGATCCAACCAAAGACCTAAAACCAGAAATGGTCTTCGCGGCACTACTGTCCTATCCCGGCTCATCTGGCGAGATAAAAGACTATCGTACCATTATTGATAAGCTACATGGCGCTGGCGCACTTGCCATTATGGCCACCGATCTATTAGCACTTGCCTTGCTCACCTCACCTGGCGAATTGGGTGCTGACATTGCTATTGGATCTTCCCAGCGCTTTGGTGTGCCCATGGGTTATGGTGGGCCGCACGCCGCCTTCTTTGCCACCCGCGAAGAATACAAACGCGCGATGCCTGGCCGCATCATCGGCGTATCAATTGATGCTGAAGGTCACCGTGCTTTGCGCATGGCTATGCAAACCCGCGAGCAACATATCAGGCGCGAAAAGGCCACCAGCAATATCTGCACAGCGCAAGTTCTGCTGTCTATAGTGGCGTCCATGTTTGCCGTTTACAACGGCCCCAAAGGCATTCGCCAAATGGCGATGCGCACGCATCGCATGGCCGAAGTTTTTAGCGCAGCGGTTACCTCTTTTGGTTTCACGGTAAAAACCAAATCTTTTTTTGATACGGTTACCGTTCGTGTCCCCGGCCGCGCCCACGCGCTATTTGCGCGCGCTAAAGAAAAGCGTATCAACTTGCGCTTTGTTGATGCCGATCACCTCGGAGTCAGTTTTGATCAATCTACGCGCCGCGAGGAATTACTCCGCCTACTGACGGTTTTCAAAACCGATGCACAGGTTGATCTCGATGCGGTTGATGCCAAAGTTAAAGAAACGATCCCTAAAGCTCTGCAACGTACATCGTCTTATCTCACACATCCCGTTTTCAGCATGTATCATTCCGAAACCGAAATGCTGCGTTATTTACGCCATTTGCAAGCTAAGGACGTAGCACTTGATCGTGCAATGATTGCTCTTGGCTCTTGCACCATGAAACTGAATGCAACAACGGAAATGATCCCAGTCACTTGGCGTAATTTTTCACTGCTTCATCCATTTGCGCCACTTGAACAAACCCAAGGCTATGCGCAACTGTTTGAAGAACTCGAAGCTATGCTCGCTGAGATCACCGGCTTTGATGCGGTATCACTTCAACCTAATGCCGGCAGCCAAGGTGAATATGCAGGGCTTTTGGCAATTGCCGGTTATCATAAATCACGAGGCGAACCCCACCGCGATATCTGCCTCATCCCAATTTCCGCGCACGGCACTAATCCTGCTTCAGCCGTTATGGCAGGCATGAACGTTGTCGTTGTCGCCTGCGATGTGGACGGCAATGTGGATGTTGGTGATCTCAAACTAAAAGCCGAAATCCACAAAGATAAACTCGCCGCCCTCATGATCACTTATCCTTCAACGCATGGCGTGTTCGAAGTCGCAGTAAAAGAAATCTGCGCCATTGTGCATGATCATGGCGGGCAGGTCTATCTCGATGGCGCAAACCTCAACGCGCAAGTTGGTGTCACTCGCCCTGCCGAACTGGGCGCTGATGTCTGCCACATGAACCTACACAAAACCTTCTGTATTCCCCATGGCGGCGGCGGTCCGGGCGTTGGTCCCATTGGTGTGAAGTCTCACTTGGCACCTCATCTTCCCGGCCACAATGTCGTCAATGGCGTAAACCCCGCAGCGGGTTCAGATCAGTCAGGTGGAGCCGTTTCTGCAGCCCCCTGGGGATCAGCCTCTATCCTTCCGATCTCTTGGGCTTACATTGCGATGATGGGAGGTCCCGGTCTTCGCCAAGCCACGATCATGGCCATTCTGAATGCAAACTATATGGCCAAGCGTTTAGCCCCGCATTTCCCCGTGCTTTACACAGGTCCTGGCGGCCATGTGGCGCATGAATGCATCATTGACCTCCGCTGGGTCAAAGACCGCTCAGGCATCACAGTAGAGGATGTGGCGAAGCGTTTGGTGGATTATGGCTTCCACGCGCCCACCATGTCTTTCCCCGTTGTTGATACCCTGATGATCGAACCTACGGAATCCGAGAACAAGCGCGAAATGGACCGCTTCTGCGATGCCATGATTGCTATCAGACAAGAGATCGCCGAAGTGGAAGAGGGCAGGGCCGATAAGCTCGATAACGTACTCAAAAACGCACCGCATACGCATCGGCTTCTTCTTGGCGATTGGATGCATTCTTACAGCAAGGAAAAAGCCTTCTTCCCGCTGCAAGGCTATCCCAACGATAAATATTGGCCGCCCGTCGCCCGCGTTGACAACGTCTTCGGCGACCGAAACCTCGTCTGTACCTGCCCACCAATGGCAAACTACGTCGAAGCGGCGGAATAACGTGATTTGACAAAACGCCAATTCTGACTAGTCTGACTAGTCAGAATTGGAGAGTGACATGAACCATCAATCGAGAACTTGGGCCTTACAAGAGGCTAAAGCAAAATTCAGTGAAGTCGTCCGCTTAGCGCAAACCGAAGGGCCACAAATTGTAACTGTTCATGGTCAAGAAGCCGTCACCATCACAAAAGCGAATCCAAAATCTAATGCGCTATCAGGATTGAGCGCTGGTGCATTTCTTCGAAGCTTGCAAGTAGGTCCAGCAATTGATTTCGATATTCCAAATTGGGAAACTGAAGGCGACTTTCGGGATATTGAATTGTGACGTTTTGGATTGTTGATACAAACATCATTTCAGAAACTAAACGCGTGAGTCCGAACCAAAGCGTCATGTCGTGGTTAGATGAAACACCAATTGAAACGATCTTTACAACAATAGTCAATATTGCCGAAGTTCGACACGGTATTCTGAGTTTGAGTGACGTGCGGAAAGTTCACGGTTTAACAGTGTGGTTGGAGGGCACGGTTCGTCTCTTATTTGAAAATCGCACCTTAGGGATAAACGAAGAAACAGTTCTGACCTGGCGAACGATTTCTAAGGCTCAACAAGTAGCGAGACAACCAACGCCACCCGCTGATTTAATGATCGCTGCAATTGCGCTTACGAACAAGTGCGGCATCGCTTCTCGTGATGTTACACCCTTTGTCGCTTGCGGTATTCCTACGCTCAACCCTTGGACTGGCGAACGCTTCAACGGCGCATAAAAAACCCGGCACAATTGGCCGGGTTTTTGAATTTAATGTAGAGAATTTTAATTCAACCGGCTCTTCACCGCAGCAATAGATTCCGCAATCAATGCAGCACCCTTGGCGCCTGTGCTGGCTTCTGCAATCAGCTTCGTAGCCGCTGTAATGGCACTATCGGTTGCCAAATTGCGAACGTCTTTAACGGCTGCCGCTTGCGCTTGTGAAATCTTTTGCTCGGCTTGCTTGGTGCGACGGGTAAGCATATCGGCAAGCTTAGACTTGGTTTCAACAGCTAAGCTTTCAGCTTCCCGTTTGGCTTGATCTATAATTCCAGCCGCTTCTTTTTCAGCGTCAACGCGCTTTTGCTTATACTCGTTCAGCAGGCTCTGCGCTTCTTCACGCAGGCGTTTTGCATCATCGAGATCTTTGGCAATTTGTGCGGAGCGATCATCGAGTGCTTGGCTCAATTTCTTCGGCACGCCCATGTAGAGCACGATGCCTAAAAACAAAACCAGTGCAACGAGTGCGTAAAATGTAGCGTCGAGATGCATGGGATTTACGCCTTTCCGGCCAGCGCTTTAACGGCTGCTGCTTTTGAAATTTTGAGTCCGGTCAATTGTTCAACAATTGCCATCGCTGATTCTGCTGCCATGTCGCCAACTTCGGCCATTGCTTTGGCTTTGGCGGTCGCAATCTTGGTTTCAGCAGTCGAAATCTTTTTGGCGAGATCCGCATCCAAAGTTGCCCGTTCAGCATCGCTGCTGGCTTGCAATTCAGCGCGGGTTTCCTGAGCAATGCCGGTCGCTTTGGCCTTCGCATCGCTCAATGATTTTTCATAGGCACTGATGGCGGCAACAGTTTGTTCTTGCAAAGCTTTGGCCTGTGCCAGATCGCCTTCAATGCGCTTGGCCCGATTTTCAATAATCGCGCCAAAGCGCGGCAACACCAATTTGCTCAACAGAATGTAAAGCAGGCCAAAGAATATCGCGAGCCAGAAAATCTGCGACGGAAATGTTTTCACATCCAACGGCGGAAATTTGGATTCGCCGTGCGCTCCGCCCTCGGCGGTCGTGCCAGCTGTGGTTTCAGTTGTCGTCGTTGCCATGGGCCTCGCCTTAAAAAGAATAAAAGCCGCCGCCAGAATTGGAAGCGGCTTTAGTTAGAAGGTAAGTCGCTTAAAATTAAGCAACAAACAACAAGAGAAGAGCGATAACGAGCGAGAAAATGCCCAAGCCTTCTGCAAGTGCCGCACCGATCAGTGCGTTGGTGAATTGTGCTGGTGCTGCGGCTGGATTGCGCAATGCGCCGGCCAGATAGGCGCCAAAAATATGGCCCACGCCAATACCTGCACCGCCCATACCAATACATGCGATACCTGCGCCAATGAGCTTTGCTGCTTCTGCGTCCATTTTGTAGTCTCCTTAAGGTTATCTAAATTAAGTTAAAGTTGAGGGCGTTAATGCCCGGGATGAAGCGCATCGTTGAGATAAACGCAAGTCAAAATCGCGAAGACAAAGGCTTGCAAGAACGCAACGAGGAATTCGAGAGCCGTCAATGCCACAGCCATACCCATGGGCGCAATAGCCCCAAGGATGCCGCCGATACCAGCGGCAGAAAGGCTCACAACGAAACCAGCAAACACTTTGAGAACAATGTGTCCAGCCAACATATTTCCGAACAACCGCAACCCTAAAGAAACTGGACGCGATAAGAAGGAAATAATTTCAATCAACGAGATAAAGGGCAAAATGAAAATCGGAACACCATGGGGCACAAAAAGTTTGAACCACCCCAAACCATGCTTGGCGATACCGACAGTGACCACAAGACCGACGACAAACAAGGCCAACGAAACCGTGACAATCACATGACTTGTGACCGTGAAGAAATACGGGAACATGCCGAGCAAGTTTGCAATCAACACAAATGAGAACAGCGCAAACACCAGCGGAAAGAAAGCCTTGCCTTCTTCACCAAGCACGTTTTTCACCATGTCATGGATCAGGCCATACCACATCTCGCCAATCGATTGCGATTTGCTGGGAACCATTGCGGCGTTGCGCGCGGAATAAAGTAAAAAGCCAATAATGGTGGCAACAGTTGCCCCCATAAACAATGCGGAATTGGTGAAGCTAATCTCCATCCCGCCAACGTTGACCGGACCCAAAAGGTCCTTAATTTGAAACTGGTGGATTGGATCGTTAGCCACGATCAGTCCTCTTCTTCATCATCAGGCACTGCCGGCGGCGGCGCTCCATTTAGTCTGTCCTGCGCAGGCGGAACTCTGTTTGACGCGCGCGCCATATTCAGAATTCCCGCTCCAAAGCCCAAGAGCAAAAATACAATTAGTCCAAACGGCAGCGTGCCAAACAACCAGTCAAAGCCATACCCAAATAGCCCACCAACCAGCGTTCCCGCTACAAACTCACTCGCTAACCGATAGCCCTTGGCATAACCAGTGACCCCTTCAAAGCGCGTAGGCTTATTTTGGCTTTCGGTGCGTTCAGATTTCTCCGCATCAATCCGCGAAGACAAATCTTTCAACCGTTCCGAAAGGTCGCCCATTTTGGAAGTGGGTTCGTCACTTTTATGCGGGGGCAATGCCATATTTTCTGACCTCCACCCAAACATAATCGCAATTGGAAAACCACTCCCCAAAAGTGGCCGCACCATAGTTGCGAGGGCAAATTGTGTCAAGAAATGGATAATCAGTGTAAGTTATTGAATTAATTATATAATATATCAACAATCCACACTGCGTCGTTTTGCGCGGCGGGTTTTTGGCGCGTCTTTGATTCTCTTCGAGTGTCAGATGGTCATTTAAAATCAAAATATCCGTTAAGCCGTCATTCCCGCGCAGGCGGGAATCCAGCTTGCTATCATTGACATCAATGATAGCAATGCTATCATTGCATGCATGGCAAGTCTTATGATCAGAAATTTAAGCGACGAAACCAAGAAAGCTTTGCGTATTCGGGCGGCAGAAAATGGTCGTTCGATGAATGAAGAGGCGCGCTCATTAATTGAAGCAGGGACTTCTAAAAAATCCACATCCAGTGACCTCAGACAAAAGAGCAATTGGGTAGATAAAATGTTGGCCGACTTGCACGCAATTGGCGATGCTGAATTCGATGAACTTCCGCGCGAGGTTGCACCTCCACCACCTGATTTCAGTGGCCCCGAATTTGCTCCGAAAGACAATGAATGATTGTTCTGGATACGAACGTCATCTCCGAACTGATCAACCAAGCACCTGATCCAAAAGTTATCGCTTGGATTTCAAAATTAGACATCACACACGTGTATATTTCGGTACCAACCCTAATGGAACTTTGGTCTGGGGCAACGCGCCTTCCAATAGGCAAGCGCCGTTATGAGCTCGAAGCGAAAATAGAATATTTGACCACGCAAATTTATGCAGGCCGCATCCTGAATTTGGATGAAACGTCAGCCAAATTGAGCGGCCAATTTTTCGCGCAACAATTCATGATTGGCCTCCAACCCTCAGTGGCCGATTGCCAGATTGCCGCCATTGCAAAGATCAGTAATTTCGTGGTCGCGACAAGAGATATTAATGATTTCCAGCATGATGGACTGAAGGTTATTAATCCGTGGGATAAAATTTAATGCGCTATCGTCGTGTCTTGAGATAGTCAAATGCAGTACCACGCAACAATGAGTATGAACAAATTTTGAAAATCGGGGGCAATTTACATGAGCGGAACATCTGCTTCGTTAGCAAGTGCAAACATAGATCCCAGAATTACCTATGCTTATGTTGATTTAGCTTGCTTGACAGAGGCAATCAAAGACTTTCAAAAAAATCTCGGAGAGCCAGAGCTTGCTTTCAACTATGATTTATTTGTCGCGAATTTAGAAGCGCATCGGACATTTTTCTATGACGCGTACCCTTCTCAGAAGAAAAAGCAAACCAACGATGAATTCAAATCGATTTTTCTGCAAAAAGAAGAACTCTTTGAAACTTTGAATAGAATTGACGGGGCACACGTACGAACTGGCCAAACAACAGGATCAACTGAAGGAATGCAAAGACAAAAGGGCGTTGATACTTATTTGGCGGTTGACGCAGTCGCTCATGCCTATGAGCGCGTATGCGACTTCGCCACGTTTGTAGTAAGCGACCTAGACTTTTTTCCTGTGCTCGAGAGGTTAACTCATACAAGAGTTCGGACAACACTTTACTACCGTCCCGACGCTACCAGCCGCGAGCTTATAGGACGTGCAGATACAACGCGGCAGTTGTCCCATTCGCTATTGCTTAATTGTTGCGATGAATCTATCCGAAAAAAACATGTGGTGATCAGACAGGCCAGCGACCGGCCCGACACAAGTAATTTGCAAGTCTCACGCTCAACAGTTAGGAATTCTGAAGTACTCTTTTGGAAGGAAAACGACGGAAGATTTGCAGTTTACTACCAAGGTTGCATTTCATACGGAAAAACAAAGCAACTGGTGCTTACAAGTAGGTTTGGAGACATACCCATTAAATTTCAAAGTTAAACGTATTTGGTGAAATCAAAGTGGGCGGTATAGGAATTGCGAACTACGGTGAAAGTGCAAAAATTTCCATCATGCGAAACGTCACAAGTTACTCCCTCACCGCCTCGTCGGAATCTGTCTCTCTATCTTCCCAAAAATCTGGGTAATGACAAACGTCATAACCATATAGATCACCATCACCATGATCAGCGGCGGGTATATAATGTAAGTCTCCTGCCGTATTTTATCGGCCACGCTGAAGACATCGGCGACGGTGACGAGGGCGGCGAGCGGTGTTGCTTTTAACGTTAAAATAGTTTCCCCACCAAGAGCAGGCAAAGCATTGCGCAAAGCCCTTGGCAACCAAATGCGGCGCAGGATTTGGAACTTTGACATGCCGCAAGCGCGCCCGGCTTCAAGCTCGCCTTTCGGAACTGAAAGCAAAGCCCCGCGCAAAATCTCGCCGAGATAGCCTGCCTCATTCAAAACAAAAGCGACAATCGCGTAGTAATAACCCTCTTTCAAAATGAACCAATACCACCCCTGCCGAAGCTCTGGGTAGCTGGCGAACACGGAGCCTAAGCCATAGTACAAAATATAGAGTTGGATCAGCAAAGGCGTGCCCCGCATGAAGGTGCAGTATTCTCGCGCCGTTGCGGCCAGCCATTTTGGACCGGTGACCTGTGCCAGTGCTAAGGGAACTGCCAAGATCAAACCAAACACCATCGTGAAGATTACAAGTTGAATGGTGATGAAAATCGCATTTGGCAAGAGGGGCAAATATTCGGGAAACCATGACCAATCCATGCTGCCCTCACGCCAACTTTGGTTGGCCGCGCCGAACGAAGCGTTCAAGGCGGTCAATGAAGAAGTTCGAGATTTTCGTGAGCGTGTAATAGATCATCAAGGCTACAAAATAGAACATGAAATAGTGTTTCGTAAATCCAGCCGCCGCCCGCGTTGTGCCGCCGAGTTCAGCGCTCGCTCCTGTGACCATAATCAATGCGGTGTCTTTAATCACGGATAGCCAAAGATTGGCTAAACCCGGTATAGCATTGGGCAGCATGGCAGGAACGATAATGCGGTGAAAGGTTTTGAAAGGCGACATTCCAATAGCGCGCGCCGCTTCAATCTGGCCCGCAGGAATGGCTTGAATGGCGCCGCGCAAAACTTCAGTTGAGTAAGCACCCTGCACAAATCCAAGCACCAGGATTGCGGCCAATGTGCCATTCACTTCGACAGGGCCGTAGCCCACGAATTCGCCCAAAGCGCTGATGCCACGCGTGCCGGCAAAAAACAAAAATAAAATTAAAACCAGTTCGGGGATTGCCCTGATCACTGTTGTGTAAAAGTTTGCGATAAGACGAGAAAAAATGCCGCCGTAAAGTTTGGCGACTGCACCGATGAGGCCCAAGAATAATCCAAGAGCGAAAGCAAGGATAGCGATGTAAACGGTAACAAAAACTCCGCGCAAAAGCTCATCGGCAAAACCGGTACGACCGAATGTGAGAACCTCTGGGATCATATTAAACCGCTCGCAATAAACTGCGGCCACCCACATTCTGGATGACCGCCATTTTTTAAATTACATCTTCGGCGCGGTCAGCATCAAACCATCAAGTTTATACTTGGCGTTCAATGCTTCAAAACCACCCTTGTTGGCAAAAGACTTGATACCTGCATTGATCTTTTCCAAGAGTGCAGTATCTTCCTTGCGAAGGCCCACACCTACGCCATTGCCCAACACGGCCGCATCCATAGGAACGCTGCCATAAACTTCGCAGCATGCTCCCTCAGCACTTGCCAAGAACGACATCAAGCTCACACCATCAGCAACCATAAAGTCGATCCGGCCTGCCGCAATGTCGGCGCTAACTTCGTCTTGGCCCTTATAGGCCTTCACTGTTGCACCTGCTGGTGCATAGTATTTTTCAGCATAGTTAGCATTTGAGCTGCCAGCCTGAACACCAACAGTTTTACCCTTGAGCGATTCTGGCGAGAAAGTTTTGTCGGTGCCTTTCGCGCCAATAAGCACTGTGTTGGAATCATAATACATGTCTGAGAAATTGATCTGCAACTTGCGCTTATCATTCATCGCCATTGAACCAAAAATACCGTCAAACTTCTTTTCCAGAAGGGCTGGAATAATGCCGTCCCACACGATCGGGATCATAGTGCATTTTTCATTCATTTCTGCGCATACGCCAAGCATGGCTTCATATTCCCAACCTTCCCATTCACCAGCAGCATTTTGCGAGGTGAAGGGTGGATATGGGGCAGCGTCAGTCGCAAACACGATGTCGGCATTTGCTGTCGAGCTCACAGCGGCGAATGCGGCGGCGGCGAGCAGTAGTGTTTTTAATGTTTTCATTTGAGTAGAAACTCCCTTTATTTTTACCCGCTCCGACCTACTCTAGACCAGATACGAATTGCTTGCAGCGCGCACTTTTTGGCGCGCCAAATACTTGTGATGGTGGACCCTCTTCTTCGACCACACCCTTATGCAAATAAATCACATGCGACGACACATCGCGCGCGAACTTCATTTCGTGGGTCACTAAAATCATGGTGCGTCCTTCATTCGCCAAATCGCGAATAACGCGGAGAACCTCCCCAACAAGTTCGGGGTCCAAAGCGGAAGTTGGTTCGTCAAATAACATCACTTTGGGTTCCATCGCCAAGGCGCGCGCTATGGCCGCTCGCTGCTGTTGGCCGCCTGAAAGAAATGCTGGATACTGGTCTTTCTTTTCGTAAAGACCGACTTTGTTGAGTAGTTTTTCCGCCCGTTCAATGGCCTCAGCTTTCGAAACTTTCAATACATGGATCGGGGCTTCAATAACGTTTTGCAACACGGTCATATGTTGCCACAGGTTGAAACTCTGAAACACCATGCCAAGCTGCGAGCGTATCCGCTCAACTTGCCGGTTGTCGGCTGGATGTAGATTTCCGTCTTTAGCGGGCTTCAATAAAATCTCTTCGCCATTGACAATAATTTGCCCACGTGTTGGCATTTCGAGAAAGTTTATACAGCGTAAAAATGTGCTTTTACCAGAACCGGAGGAGCCGATCATCGACACAACATCCCCCTCACGAGCGGTCAGCGATACCCCTTTCAACACGTCTAAAGCCCCGAAAGACTTGTGCAGTTCGTTCACAACGACTGCCTTGGGTTTATCTGACATTATGTGTCTTGCGCGTACGCTCAACAATCTCCCGGTCGTTTTTCTTTTTTTTAAGCTTGCAGCTTCGCAAAGCGAATAGCAAGCCTTCTCGGAAGCACCAAAGCGCTGGTTCGGCGAAAGCCTTACTTGTAAACTTTCGTCTCCAATCCCGCCATCCGCGCCTTCAATTGTAGGGCCACATATTTTGAGTAATGCCGGGAAAGATGTAAATTTCCGCCATGAAACCACAAGGCTTCTTGCTTCAATGGTTTCCACATATTGCGAAGCTCGCCTTCCCATGGTCCGGGATCGCCTTTGGTGCCGGAGCCATAGCCCCAATTCGGGCCAATCAAATCCGCAACTTCGCGCGAGACAATTTTGGCCACCCATTCATTCATCGGCAAATAGCCCGTAGCATAAATGATCACATCGGCAGCAAGTGCGCTACCGTCAGAGAGCACAACACTATGCGACGTGATTGCTTTTAACGCCACGCCACTTCGCACTTTGACTTCTCTGGAAGCAATAAGTTCCGAGCATCCAACATCAAGATAATAGCCTGAACCCGTGCGAAGTGCTTTCATCATTTGGCCGGAATTGTCTTCGCCGAGATCAGTTTGAGAGCCAGCTTTGTTCAGCCGCGCCAAGAGATCAGCATCGCGCTCCGCCATTTTGGCCGCCAATCGAATCTGCGCCGCTGCATGCAACCGAAAAGGTGTTGCTGCAAAAATCAAATCGGCTTTATCAACATCAATTCCCCGCGCCACAGCTTCTTCTGAATACAAACCCTTGAACGCCATTTCCATCAAAGTTTCAGAACGTACCACAGTTGTGGGCGAACGCTGTATCATCGTAACTTCTGCATCATGTTCCCAGAGATCGGCGCAAATATCATGCGCCGAACTATTCGCCCCCACAACAATGCAGCGCTTGCCGCGATAGGCGGCGCCCGACGTATAAGAACTAGAATGAAATTGGGTGCCGCCAAAAGTTTCTGCTCCCGGAACTTCGATTAGCCGTGGCGGGCCATATGACCCCGTGGCAAATACCAAATGCTTTGGATGCAAAGTGATCGTTTCGCCGTCGCGCAAAACTTGCAAATTCCAAGTCTTGGTTTCCGCGTCAAATGCAGCAGTCGTACATTCGGATGAACCCCAATAATTGAGCTCCATAACCTTGGTGTACATTTCCAACCAATCGCCCAACTTATCTTTGGGCGTGAACACCGGCCAATGTGTTGGGAATGGAATATACGGCAAATGATCATACCAAACCGGATCATGCAGGACCAATGAGCGATAGCGATTGCGCCATGAATCTCCTGCTTTTGGATTTTTCTCCAAAATGATCGTGGGCACGCCGAGCTGCTTTAATCGCGCACCCAAAGCGATGCCGCCCTGACCACCACCAATGATCACACAATAGGGTTGAACATCGCGGCCAAGTGTTTTCTCGTCACGTTGCTTTTTTTCTAACCAGTTTTCGCGGCTTCGCGATGCGCCATGTTTAACGCCAATGTCGCGGGTTGCCCCGGCATTTTCTTCAAAACCCTTCAGCGCTTCGAGTGAAGTCATCAGTGTATAAGCGAGACCATTTTTCAGTCGAACATGCGCTTTGCCACGCCCCATGTCTGTTTCAAAAACAAGCCACGCGCACACACAATCATCTTCAAGAAATGTGTCGCCATCAATTGTAAACCGCGCTTGCGGCGCTTGCGCTAGCATCCCTGCAATTGCGTCTCGACCCTCCATGGTTTTGATATTCCAAGTGAAAGCTAAAAGATCGCGCCAATAGGACTCTTCACAGAATAAAGCCGCAATTCCGACAAAATTCTGATCAGAAAAACCAGAGTTCAGTTTTTCCAACCAAGTATTGACCAATGCCGAATGTGCCATGTTCAACAAACCTTTCGTCTATTTCGACCGAGCGAGTGTCGCGCTGAAAAGTTAGAAAGACTAGATCAACCCAAAGTCCTGCAGCTCTTTACGCAAGCCGACGGGATGTTTGAAATGATGCGCTTTCATGCCAACTGCGCGCGCACCCTCAACGTTCTTTAAGCTGTCATCGATAAAAATCGAGTCCGCCGCTACGAGATTATTCCGCTTCAAACAGAGCTCATAAATCGCAGCATCTGGCTTTATGATTTTCTCGTCGCCAGACACCACAATATCGCGAAATAAATTCAGGAACGGAAAGCGTAGTTTGGTTTCACGAAACTTATCGCCATTGTAATTGGTAATTGCATACAGTGCGGCCCCCTTAGAATGCAGGCTTTCGAGAATATCAACGGAGCCGTCAATCGCGTGCGGCAGCGTTTCGTGCCAGCGCTCATCATAGGCTTTGATTGCTTCGGCGTGATCCGGAAATTCTTTGGTGAGTTCTTTCACGCCGTCAGCAAATGACCGACCGCGGTCTTGCTCTAAGTTCCACTCGCTCGTGCAAACATTAGCGAGGAACCATTCCATATCATATTCGCTGTCGAAATATTGCGTATAAAGAAAGCGCGGGTCCCAAAGCAGCAGCACATTGCCAATATCAAATACGATGTTCACGCCGCGTCCACCAGTTTTTCGGCTTCTACCAAATTCACCGATACCAATTGCGATACACCGCGCTCCATCATGGTGACACCAAACAATCGGTTCATGCGGGCCATTGTGAGCGCGTGGTGAGTGATGATTAGGAAGCGCGTTTCAGTGCGTTCCAACATCGCGTCCAGCAAATTACAGAAGCGCTCCACGTTATGATCATCCAACGGTGCATCAACTTCGTCGAGTACGCAGATCGGCGAGGGGTTGGTCAAGAACACGGCAAATATCAAAGACAGGGCTGTCAACGTTTGTTCGCCACCGGACAGCAACGACAACACGGTTGGTTTTTTGCCGGGCGGATTGGCCATGATTTCAAGACCGGCTTCGAGCGGATCATCAGACTCGATCAATTGCAATTCAGCCTTGCCGCCACCAAACAGCGTCGTAAACAATTCGCCAAATTTTTCGTTGACGGTGCCAAACGCATCAAGCAAGCGCTGGCGACCTTCCTTATTCAAACTCGAAATCCCGCCGCGCAATTTGGCAATAGCTTGCACCAGGTCATCTTTTTCTTTGATCAAAGTTTCAAGTTGAGTAGCCACGTCCACGGCTTCCTCATCAGCCCGCAAATTCACCCCACCCAAGCGCTCGCGATCATCACGTAAACTCAAAAGCTTGCGTTCGATTTCATCGCCATGCGGCAGTCCGTCGGCTTCAACACCGGCTTGCGCTAATATTTCGGATGGTTCGCACTGTAAGGATTCCGTGATCCGCAAAGTGCAATGCTCGTGGCGTTGTCTGGAAGATTCCAATCGTGCACCCAGCCGCGCATGATCTTCGCGCGCAGTCGCTGCGACTTCTTGCGCCTCGCGTAAAATTTGGTCCGCTGTCCGCACGGCATTTTCAGCCGTGGCCAAAACATCTGCCGCCTGCTTTCGCGTGGTTTCCGCTTCTTGCAATGTGTTCATTAATTTATGTCGGCGATCAGCCAGGGCCTGCGGCATGGCGGCGAGTTCTTCGTAGGCGGTTGTAGTTTCAGAAACCCGCTTTTCCAATTGGCCAATTTGATTGCGCGCTTTTTCCGCCCGGGCCAACCATTGCTTTTGTTCTTCCGCAATTGCATTGATCCGGTTCATCCGCGCTAATGCATCGCGCTCCAAGCCATCATGTTTTGCCCGCGCTTCAGCGTAAGCGGCGCGGTCCCGGTTCACCAGTTCCCGAGAGGATTGCGCTTGGTGAGTTAGACCATCAACGCCGGGCAAACTTGCCATTTCGGTCGACGCTGTTTCGAACGACGCATTGGCTTCTTGCGAAGACTGCGCAGTGCGGCGAAGCGCTTCATCTAGGGCGCTGGTTTGGGCTAGTCGTTCGGCCTGTTGGCGCTCATGGGTTGCCAAAGAACGTCTCGCAACTTCAACAGCCGCCGCTGCAATGCGCAAAGCTTCGCGTTTGTCACGTTCACTGCGAACACCATTTTCCACAGCCAAGCGTGCGGCATCAAACTCGGCGCGCAAACCGTCTGCAAGTTTTGCAGCGTCTTGCATTTCAATTTCAAGGCCTGCCAAACGGTTCCGTTCCGTTAAGCGCTTTGCCGCAGCACTCGGCGCTTCGGCGGCTGATGTAAATCCATCCCAGCGCCAAACATCGCCCTCGCGCGAAACCAATCTCTGGCCGGGTTTCAGCAAAGATTGCAAGGCTTGGCCAACGGCTTTTGAAACAACACCAATATGTGTAAGACGCCGCGTCAGGGCAGGGGGAGCAGTCACAAATCGTGACAGAGGTTCCGCATCGCCGGGCAAGGCGGCCACATCACTTAGTGCCGGAAGTCCACGCCAATGAACTGGCGCTGCTTCATCAGCTGAAGCATCAATATCATCACCGAGTGCAGCACCCAATGCGGTTTCAAGTCCGGATTTCACATCGAGCGCATCGATGAGCGCAGGCCAAAGATCACCACCACCAACTTGCAGGAAATTGCGCAAAGTGCGAACTTCGGTTTGCAAGCGATCGGCTTTGCGGCGGGCATCGTCGTGCGCTTGGCGCTTATCCGCTTCCATTTGGCGGGCAACCCGCAAAGATACCTCGGCGTGGCCGGTCGCCTGTTCATGGCTCGTAACCAGTGCTACAGATTGCTCAACTGCCGCAACTAGAATTGTCCCATCGCTGCTTTGACCAAGTCCAGCCATCAAAGTTTGCCGCCGATTTTGTAATTCAGTCTCTTCACGGACAAATTTCGCAACGCGGGTTTTAAGCTCTTCAATTGTGCGGCCAAATGCATTCCGTTTGGCCATTAATTCGGAAAGGGCGGCGTTGGCAGCATCGGCTGCTTCTTGGGCATTCGTAAGACTTGCCGCAACACTTTGCAGAGCCGCTGCAGCTTCCGCCCGCAATGCGCCATCATTTCCGATCGTTGCTTGCAAAGCTGCGTCTTCAGTCTTGAGCCGGGCAATAACCCCGTCCGTATCGACTAACAAATCCTGTTCGCGAATAAGATCTTGCGCACCTTGTTTGCGCTGGCCATCCAACTCGCGGCGGCGGTTTTCAAGACGCTTTTCTTCGTCATCGAGCGCACTGCGTTCTAATGATATTCTTTGCAGCACCGCTGCCCGAATAGTCTCTTGCTCGCGCAAATTTGGCAAGCTTTCGCCGAGTTCATCGCGCGTCCGTAATTTTTCCGAAGCAGCTCGCGTATGCTCCGCCAAAGAACGAGTCGCCGCATCAAGAGCTTCAGCGTCTTTCGTTGCAAGTTCTGCGGCATCGCGCCAAGCCACAAAAAGTCCAGCCGCTTCTAGTTTGCGAATTTCAGCGGAGACCAGCTTATACTTTGTTGCTTGTCTCGCTTGACGCTTCAAGCTGTTCAACTGGGTTTCAAGTTGGGCTGCCACATCATCAACGCGGGATAAATTTAGCTCTGCCGCCCTCAGTTTTAATTCCGCTTCATGGCGTCTGGTATGAAGTCCTGTAATGCCCGCAGCTTCTTCTAAAATCAGCCGCCGTGCTTGTGGCTTTGCATTGATGATTTCAGAAATTTGCCCTTGCCGAACAAGCGCTGGCGAGCGCGATCCCGTGGATACATCCGCAAACAAAAGTTGAACATCGCGTGCGCGCGCATCCTTACCATTGATGCGGTAAGCTGAGCCTGCTTCACGCTCAATGCGCCGCGAAATTTCAATTGTTTCGCTGTCATTATATTGTGGCGGTGCGGTGCGGTCCACATTGGACATCGTCACCATGACTTCAGCCATATTGCGCGATGGCCGTTGTTGGGTGCCAGAGAAAATCACATCATCCATGCCAGAGCCGCGCATGGATTTGTATGAACTTTCGCCCATCACCCAGCGCAAGGCTTCCAGCAAATTAGACTTGCCGCAACCATTAGGCCCCACAACCCCGGTAAGGCCAGGCTCGATCAAAAGATCGGTGGGCTCAACAAAGGATTTGAAACCAGATAATCTAAGCCGTGTAAATTTCATAAGTACCGTGGCCCCGCCGTTTCCACTCCTCACATAAGGAGCGGGTCAATTTTCGCCTTGATGTTTTCGTAAGTCCGCTCGCCTTCAAACTTCACACCATTGATGTAAACCGTTGGAATGCTGTCCACGCCATAAGTTTCCGCGCGTTTGCGCACATCAAAAATACCCTTGGCAACTGCTTCATTTTTTATGCATGCATCAAAGGCTTCTGCCGTCATTCCGGCCTGTTGCGCAATTGCTTTGAGGCCGCCCATCGGATCTGGCGCCCATTGCGCTTGCGTTGTGAATAACACATCGATGATTGGGAAATATTTTTCCTTCGGTGAGCAACGCACGATCATGAAGGCTGCCATTCCAGCGTCATTATGCGGGAACTCGCGGAAGATAAAACGCACCTTGCCAGTTTCAATGTAATCCTTCTTCATCGGAATAAAAATGTCTTTGTGAAACGCCGCGCAATGCGGGCAGCTGGCCGAAGCATATTCGATAATCGTTACCTTGGCAGTATCAACACCTTCAACCATTTCGCCTATGGCCGATGGTTCATTCAGCGTGCTGAGATCAATTTCAGCCGCCATAACGGGCACATTAAGCGCCAAGAGCGCTAAGGCTGAAGTGGTAAGAAGATTGCGTCTTGTGATCGTTTTCATGTCTGTTTCCTAACTGAAGTTGAAGCGTTGAACCAATTGATTATTTGCCTTGTGGAGAACTTTTGGCGGCGTTGAGAACGCCGCGACCCATGCGGCTTAAGGCTTCCCGCAAGCGGTCATCTGCAATGCCATCGAGTTTTTGCGCCAGAGATTGCATCATCCTGGGGTCATCAGCTGCAACTACGATTGCACGTTTCGGCGTAAAATGGCCCTGCACGATTTTCAAACTGGTGATAGCGCCATAGCCAAAAAACTGATTAATCCGCTCTATAATTTGCGGACCTTCGTATTGCAGTTCAAGTCCCCGGCCAGCCGCCGCGCGAATAACCAAAACGCCGCCCGCTTGCTTGTCATCGTGTCCAGTAGTCTTTGGCCAGCGAATGCGTTCGGGTTCGCAATGCTGAGCTAATTGCGCACCGACGATTGCTGGCCATTGCGCAATCAGATCGCCATAGGCAAAACCATAGCGGGCAAAGCTTGCTTTGGACAAATGACGAAAATGCTTATCGAGAGTTTCCATATTGCGTTCTAATATAATGACATTTGTGAATTGATCACGCATCACCATGGCAGAACAAGGGCTTAACCGCGATTTAGCGCAAAAACTTTTAGCTTGGTATGATGTTCATGCCCGGGAATTGCCTTGGCGGGCCAAAAAAGGCGTAAAAGCGGATCCTTACCGCGTTTGGCTTTCAGAAATCATGCTGCAGCAGACAACTGTTGTGGTGGTAAAAGACTATTTTTTGAAATTCATGAGCCTATGGCCAACGGTTGAAAACCTTGCTAACGCTCCGCTTGAAGACGTTTTGCGGGCATGGGCCGGGCTAGGATACTACGCCAGAGCGCGAAATCTTCACGCTTGCGCTCAATTAGTAGCGACTAAATATAAAAATGAATTCCCAATTGACTATACAAGTTTGTTGTCTTTGTCGGGAATTGGGCCTTACACGGCCGGGGCAATTTCCGCCATTGCTTATGATCAACCATATGCGGCAGTGGATGGCAATGTAGAGCGTGTTATTTCAAGGCTTTATGGTCTTGAAACACCATTGCCGCTGTCTAAGCCAGAGATTAGTCTTCTTGCGCAAGCCTTGGTTCCTTCGGCCCGCGCTGGCGATTTTGCCCAAGCTATGATGGATCTCGGTGCTACAATTTGTGCGCCGCGCAAAGCGAATTGCTGCATCTGTCCATGGCAGTTAAGTTGTATAGGCAGACTAAGGAAGCGCCCAGAAGACTTACCTTTCAAGCTTCCAAAGAAAAAAGTACCGACTCGATATGGTATCGTCTTCTGGATTGAACGCGAGGACGGTGCAGTTTTGGTCCGAACCCGTCCGACCAAAGGTTTGCTCGGTGGCATGACGGAATTTCCATCTACAGAATGGACGGAAAACCAGGAAAGCGCAGTCGAACCGCCATTTCCGGCGAATTGGCAAGTTTTACCCGGCCTTGTCCGCCATACATTCACGCATTTTCACTTGGAATTGAAGGTTTGGCAGGCGCAAATTGATTCTGCACCCGACCCAAGCTTTCGTTTTGTGGCCAAACGCGATCTTGACGCTGAAGCTTTTCCAAGCCTCATGCGAAAAGTATTGGCGCATCGCGGTCTTTAGGCAGCCTTGCCCAATTCGGCGCGCACTTGCTGGCGTAAAACATCAATTGGAACCAAGTTTGGCCCTTTACGCACATGCCAATATGTCCAACCATTGCAGGCTTCCGCACCCTGCACATAAGCGCCAATCTTATGAATTGAACCGGAATTGTCGCGGCAGGCAATTGAACCATCTGCCCTAACCCGCGCCGTAATCCGCTCGGCCGGATCGCAAAGAATTTCACCAGCTTTTACCAAACCACGCTCAATGAGTGAGCCAAATGGAATTCTGGCCTCAGCGCGTTTTGGAACGGCAGTGCGCAATGCTTCTTCGGAAAGTGGTTCAACCGCATCAATTCGGGCCCGCGCCGCCGCCGCATAATTCTCATCTTGCTCAATGCCGATAAACACCCGGCCTAATTGCCGAGCAGCTGCACCTGTGGTGCCGGTGCCAAAAAATGGATCAAGAATAATGTCGCCGGCTTTAGATGAGGAAAGTAATACGCGATGCAAGAGAGCCTCCGGTTTTTGAGTGGGGTGCAGCTTGTTGCCGCCATCATTTTTTAAGCGTTCGCCACCCGTGCAAAGGGGCAGGGTCCAATCCGAACGCATTTGTAAATCATCGTTGAAAATTTTCATGGCCTCGTAATTGAAGCAATATTTTGAATCCTGAGACTTCGACGCCCAGATCAGAGTTTCATGCGCATTGGTAAAACGCCGCCCACGAAAATTCGGCATCGGGTTGGATTTCCGCCACACCACATCATTGAGAATCCAAAACCCCAAATCCTGCAACGTGTTCCCGACGCGGAAAATGTTATGATACGAACCGATCACCCAAATTGCTCCATTGGGTTTCAAAATTCGGTGGCACTCGGACAACCACGCCTTAGAAAATTTGTCGTAATCAGCAAAGCTGGCAAATTGATCCCAATGATCGTCAACCGCATCAACTTTGCTATGGTCGGGCCTCGTCAGATTTCCTGCGAGCTGTAAATTATAGGGTGGATCAGCGAAAACCAGATCGACTGATTCAGATGGAATTTTCTTCAGTTCTTCGAGGCAATTACCGTTCAAAATTTGATTGTGAAGGTTCTGAATATCTGGCTTGGATTTTACAATTGTCATCTGAACTCAACTCACTCACATCCACTAAGATTCTCTTATGAATCTTCTTGGACTCCGCGTGAATCGAATTGTCCGGAAATGGTTAACGGACGAGGAGCGCTTTGATCGGTTTGAAGCTCATGCGATGTTCGGCGCAGGGTCCGAGCCGCGCCAAAGCGGCAGCATGGGCAGCAGTTCCATAGCCTTTATGGCGGGAAAAACCATAGCCGGGATAGGACTGATCCATGGCCACCATCAAACGATCACGCGTAACTTTCGCAATAATCGAAGCTGCTGCAATCGAAAGTGATTTGCCATCGCCCTCAATAATCGGTTCAACTTTGCACGGTAAATTTGGCGCACGGTTACCATCCACTAAAGCATAATCGGGTCGATTTTTTAATCCAGAAACGGCCCGTGACATTGCCAAAAAAGTCGCTTGTAAGATATTGATCGCATCAATTTCTGAAGCCTCAACAATACCAATACCGAAATCGGCATGTTTTAAAATTGGGGCAAATAACGCCTCGCGTTGAGCTTCATTAAGTTTTTTTGAATCATTCAGGCCTGGTGGAATATGGGCAAAATCCAAGATCACCGCTGCCGCCACAACTGGCCCAGCCCACGGACCGCGCCCCGCTTCGTCAATACCGCACACCCGCAAAAATCCGCGCGCGATTGCTGCATTCTCGAAAACTAAATTTGGTTGTTCCATGCCCCATATGGCGGAAAACTCAAATCAAGGTCAACTGTTCGCCCAGTTGCGGTGGACGTTTAAATTGGCTCGCATCCAATTTCAAGCGGTTCACATTAATTCCCAACCGTTCACAGGCCAATTGAAAACGCCGACCAATGGTCCAAGCATAGGGACCAGTTCCCACCATGCGTTCGCCAAAACGCGGATCATTTTCTTTGCCACCTCGGACCGACTTCACCAACGACATAACCTTGGCCGCGCGATCTGGCATTTCTTTGGTCAGCCAGTCTTTGAAAATATCTTTCACTTCAAGTGGCAAGCGCAGCATGGTGTAGCCAGCTTCACGCGCACCTGCCGCATAAGCTGCCTTCAATATATTCTCAATTTCCATATCGTTGATTGCGGGAATGATTGGACCCATCATCACAACAGTTGGAATGCCAGCAGCTGACAAAAGCCGCACCGCGTCCAAACGTTTTGCAGGCGTTGATGCGCGGGGTTCCATAGCGCGCGCAAGTTTGGGATCAAGCGTGGTGATTGACATCGCCACCTTCACCAAACCCTTGGACGCCAATGCTTGCAACAAATCAATATCCCGCACGACAGAAGCAGACTTGGTAACAATCCCAACAGGATGATTGAACTCGAGCAAGACTTCCAAAATTTGTCGGGTAATCCGATAGGTGCGTTCAATCGGTTGATATGGGTCAGTATTTGCCCCCAATGCAATGGTCCGGGGTACATAATTGGGCGCGGTTAATTCCTCCCGAAGCAGAGCCGCCGCGTTCGGCTTTATGAATAACTTGCTTTCAAAATCGAGGCCCGGCGACAATCCCATGTAGGCATGCGCCGGACGCGCATAGCAATAAACGCAGCCATGCTCGCAACCCCGATAAGGATTGATCGAACGATCAAATGAGATATCAGGCGAATCATTCTTAGAAATAATTGATTTCGGGATTTCTTCAAAAATCGTGGTTTTGAGTTTTGGCAATTCCGCAAAACTCTCCCAGCCATCATCAAAGGCTTCTAATCCTTGGCGCTCAAAGCGGCCCGCCGGATTAATCTGAGCGCCCCGACCGCGCTCCATGCGTTGGTTATAGCCACTGGGAAGGGCTGACTCAAAGCCCACCGAGGGGCGCATGTTCAAAAGCGTTTGCATGTTCTCATCATGTCAAAATTCAAGGAACATAGCAAGAACAATTTTATAATTCTTGCTATGGCATTTGGCAAAGTGAGAGCACTCATCCGCCCTTTGGGCGCCTTCTCCCATGCGAAGGCGCACGGGAGAAGGCGTTGAAATTATTGGCCTTCTCCCGTTTGTCCTTACAAATGGGAGCGACTATCTGACCTGTCAAGATTGTTTTTGGAATTTGAGCCTTGTTTCTCTGGTTTTGGCGTTGAGTC
>JAYUOP010000036.1:0-4902 GCA_043760745.1 Hyphomicrobiales bacterium | reverse complement strand
TGGACATAAGTAGGATAAGCATGAGACCCCACCAGAATAGGGGCATAGAATAGCCAACAAGAGCAATACCCATCATGGATTGATCATAGATGCTGCCGCGTTTTGCAGCAGCGATTACGCCTGCTGGCACGCCAATGAAGATTGCAAACAACATGGCGCACATTGTGAGCTCAACGGTTGCAGGAAAGAGCGTAAAAAATTCGGTCAAGATCGGCGTTTTAGAAACGATGGAGGTGCCAAAATCGCCATGCAGCAGCGCCCACACATAATCGAGGAATTGCTTCCAAACAGGTTGATCAAGCCCCATTTCAGCGCGAAGTTCGGCTAAGCGTTCAGGCGAAATTCCGCGCTCACCCCGGCGCACTTCAATCGGATCGCCGGGCACAAGGCGGATCATAATGAAGGTCACAAACATAAGTGCGAAAAATGTTGGCAGCGTGAGTGCCGCACGTTTGAGGAGATATTTTAGCATTACTATACAGCAAAATTGCCCCCACCCGACGTAAACGCCAGATGGGGGTATTTCACTTGTTACTCGGCAACGTCCACGTCCTGGAACTCATGAGCGCCAAGAGGACTGACTTTATAGCCAGACACTTCTTTGCGCACAGGTTCAAACACGGTGGAGTGAGCGACTGTCATCCATGGTGCTTCTTTTTTGAAAATGGCTTGCATCTCGGCATAAATTTTCGAGCGCGCCGCTTGATCGGTGATCTTGCGGGCTTCTAACAATTTTGCGTCGAAGTCTTTGTTGCACCACTTGGCAATGTTTTGGCCAGCAGGTGTGCCATCGGCTTTGCACGACAACAAGAACAAGAAATTGTCTGGATCGCCATTGTCACCAGTCCAACCCAAGAGACCCATTTGATGTTCACCAGCTTGCAAGCGCTTGCGATACTCACCCCATTCATAAGACACGAGGTTTGCTGTGATGCCAACTTTGGCTAAATCAGCTTGCATCATTTCCGCCATACGCTTGGCATTCGGGTTGTATGGACGCTGAACCGGCATCCACCACAAGTCAGTGGTGAGGCTGGTTACACCAGCCGCCGCCAACATTTCCTTGGCTTTTACTGGATCATAAGAATAATCCACTGTGGCTTCGTCATATGACCAAATCGTTGGCGGCAAAGGATTGCGCGCTGCTTGACCTGCACCTTGATAAACTTCCTTCAAAATTGAAGCCTTGTCGATTGCCATGTTGATAGCTTGACGCACTTCAACTTTGTCAAATGGAGGCTTCAATGCGTTCATTGAAAGATAGCCAATGTTCAAACCTGCTTGTTGCAGAAGTTGAATATCGGCATTTGCGCCCATATCAGCAAGATCAGCTGGATTTGGCGCAATCATGATTTGGCATTCATTGGCCTTCATTTTCGCATAACGCGCGGTTGCATCTGGGGTGATGGCATAGATCAAATCATCAACCTTTGGCTTTCCGGCCCAACCATCAAACGCTTTGAAACGAATAACGGCGTCTTTTTGATAATCAACGAATTGGAACGATCCGGTTCCAACAGGAATTTGGTCAAATTGTTCAGGCGTTCCTTTTTTCATTAGGAAGTCAGCATATTCCGCCGATTGAATAGTCGCAAAATCCATAGCGAGGTTTGCCATGATCGGTGCGTTTGGTTCTTTCAGCGTCATGATCACTGTAAGGTCATCAGCACCTTTGACGATAGAGGCCAAGAGATCTGGCATGCCCATGTCATTGAAATAATCGTAAGCGCCTGCTGATACCTTTGCATAAGGATGCTCAGCTTTCGATTGACGCTCGAATGACCAAATAATGTCTTCCGCGGTCAAGTCGCGCGTTGGGGTAAAACCATTTACGCCGGAGTGGAATTTGACACCTGCACGCAGCTTAAATGTGATCACCAAGCCATCAGGAGAAATTGTGTAAGACTCGGCCAAGGCGGGAACAACGGTGGTTGTTCCGGGAGTGAATTGCACCAACTTGTTATAAACCGGACGGGCAGCATCCAAGCTGGTGCCGGTGGTGTTCATTGCCGGAGTGAAATTTTCGGGCGACCCTTCTGAGCAATAAACCAATGATTTGGCTTGCGCAGCGCCGGCCACAAGCATCGTGCTCATCAGCAATGCTGCAGCAAATAGTTTTGTGTTTTTCATGTTTAACTCCCTTAGTTTTCTAGCCCGTCAAACAGGCATACTTGGTAGCTAAGCACTTATTGATCACATGGTCAAAATTCATTTAGAGCGGTGGATTATTCAAATTTTAGCGCCTTGAATTTACGCGTTTGTTCCGTCAGCGCCAATTCCGTGGGCAGTCGCTCCATTGATGAAGCGCCATAAAACCCATGACAATTCTTGGTATTTTTCAAAATAAACTGCGCGTCTTCTGGTGAAGATACTGGGCCGCCATGCACCAATACGATGACGTCTTTATTCACTTTGAGTGCGGCTTCAGACCACGCATCCACAATGGCCGGACAATCTTTCAAGTTCAGTGCGGTTTTTGAACCGATTGCGCCACCCGTGGTTAATCCCAAATGGCAAACGATGATATCGCCGCCAGCCTTGGTCATGGCTGCCGCTTCTTCGGGGTTAAAAACATATGGTGTGGTCAGCATATCTTTGCCATTGGCTAATTTAATGAGGTCAATCTCCTGACCATAAGATATACCGGTTTCTTCAAGGTTGGCGCGGAAGGTGCCATCGATCAAGCCAACGGTTGGAAAGTTTTGTATGCCAGAGAAGCCAATTGCTTTTACATCATCCAGAAACTTGTCGAAAATGCAAAACGGATCAGTGCCATTGACGCCAGCAAGGACGGGAGTGTGTTTGGTAATTGGTAAAATTTCTAATGCCATTTCCATAACGATGTCATTGGCATTGCCATAAGCAAGTAAGCCCGAAAGCGAGCCACGACCAGCCATGCGATATCGCCCGGAGTTGTAAATAACGATAAGATCAATCCCCCCGTCTTCTTCGCATTTTGCAGACAACCCAATGCCAGCGCCACCGCCCACAATCGGAATGCGTCTATGTTTCATGTCCTGATATTTTTCGAGCAAAGCGGATCGTTCAAAACGGGGCATTCAGCTTCTCCTGGCTAAATTTGGTGTGATATCAGTGAAAGCCGCAAGGGCTGCAGATACAAAAGTTTCATCATTGATATTGCCAGACACACGCTGAATTTGGCGGCGCTCGGTTTGATAAACAGTTTTTTGGATGGCGGCAAATAGCGCTTGATCTGCTTCTTCATCATAAAATGGTTTACCGGGCGCATCGATTGATGAAACACCACCTTCTGGTAACAAGAAACGAACGTCCCCTGTCATAAGATTTAATCGCTCACCAATCCAAATTCCAATTGCACGATTTTCATCAGGTGTCGTTCGCATCAATGTCACGTTTTCATTGTGAACCACAAATTTTCGCTTTTCGAATTTTTGCGGCACGCTCTGACGAGGCCCAAAATTCACCATATCTAGCGCACCCACTGAACCGACATAAGGAATGCCTGTTCGAACCACTGCGCCGAAGCGATCTTGCGTGGCGGCAAATACACCACCAACAATCATATCCGCCACTTCAGTCGTAGTCAGATCAAGTAGTGCATCAATGAGATTTGAATCAACTAGATTTTCCATTGAGCGACCGCCCGTTCCCGTGGCGTGAAAAATTAAACAGTCAAAATCTGGTTCAAGTCTTCGCTGAAGGCTTTGAATACAAGGCGTAGTGACACCAAACATTGAAAAACCAATCGTGGCGGATTTTGACTTGTGTTCGGCTGTCGCGTCTTGAGCCCCCTCGATCATGCCAGCCAAAGCGTTGGCGGCATTGGTCAGCACCCGCTTAATGATCGGGTTTAGTCCCTGCACGTCGGCTACGGAGTACATCATCATAATATCAGATGGACCAACGTAATGGCCAACTTCACCAGAAGCAACGGTAGACACCATGACCTTCGGAATTCCCACGGGCAGCTTTCGCATGCCAGCTGTCGCTAGTGTTGTTCCGCCTGAACCACCTGCAGAGATGATACCATCGATATTCTCCTGGCCTGCTATCCAATGGGCAAAGGCCAAAGCCATGGCGGACACTGATTTTCCGCGATCATCGGTAAATGCAGCTCCAATGCCGTCAGGGTGTTTGCTGGCGATTTCCTGCGGGGTGACATCGGCGACCGAGGGTTTGCCCGACGTTGATAAGTCAATCGTTTTAACAGCGATTCCCCGGCGGTTTAAAACTTTGGTGATAAAGCCAAGCTCTTCGCCTTTGGTATCGAAGGTTCCGACGACAAGTGCCATTCTTTAAGCTTCCTCATCAGATTGCTGGCCATTGCGTTCGCCACTCGTTCGTTATCCAATCCTAACATTAGTATTTTCAATTTCCACTAAAAACTCAATTTCTCTACTTGCAACCTTTGGCCAGTTGATTACACTCAGGGAATAATAGTTTCCGCCAGTGAAACAAGCGAGGGAGTTCTGACATGCCATTATCTTGGAGATTTTCAGTTTTAGGTGATCGTCACCGTGCCTTGGGTTCCAATCTTGAAGATTGGAGCGGCATGGGCACGGCTTGGACTTATGATAAGGATATTTATCAAGAACATATTGCCGTTCGCACCAAGGCTGGGCTGATGGATGTGTCTGGTTTGAAAAAAGTTCATTTGGTTGGTCCGCATGCGATTAACGTTTTGGAATATTGCACAACGCGGGACATGACCAAAGTTTACCCCGGCAAATCGGTTTATGCTTGCATGCTGAATGAACGCGGCCATTTTACAGATGATTGCGTGATTTATCGCACTGGGCCCAATTCTTGGATGTTGGTGCATGGCTCGGGCTCGGCGCATGAGGAGTTGGTCAAGCAAGCAGCTGGACGAAACTGTGCGATTTTGTTTGATGATGATTTGCATAACCTGTCGCTGCAAGG
>JAYUOP010000035.1:0-12909 GCA_043760745.1 Hyphomicrobiales bacterium | reverse complement strand
TTGATGCCTTGACAGGTCAGGATGCCGTCAATCTCGCGCGATCTTTTGATGAGAAAATCGGCATTACCGGCATTGTGCTCACGCGCATCGATGGCGATGGTCGTGGCGGTGCCGCCCTTTCCATGCGCGCCGTCACCGGCAAACCCATTAAACTCATGGGCACGGGCGAAAAGCTTGATGGCCTCGAAGATTTCCATCCTGAGCGCATTGCTGGCCGCATTCTTGGCATGGGTGACGTGGTCAGCTTGGTTGAAAAAGCCGCTCTCGAAATTGACCATGACAAGGCCAAGAAAATCGCCGACCGGATGCGCAAAGGTGCGTTCGATTTGGAAGACTTGGCTGAGCAATTGAAACAATTACAGCGTATGGGCGGCATGGGCGGCGTGATGAATATGCTGCCCGGCATGGGCAAAATTAAAAAGCAGATGGCAGGCGTTGATCTCGATAATGGCGTGTTGAAACGTCAAATGGCGATTATCAATTCTTTGACCCCTTACGAAAAGCGCAATCCTAAAATCTTGAACGCCAGCCGTAAGCGCCGCGTGGCCGCAGGTTCTGGTACCAAGGTTGAAGAGATCAACCGCCTCCTAAAAATGCATTTACAAATGGCCACCATGATGAAGCAAATGGGCCAAGGCAAAGGCTTGCTTGGCAAAATGATGGGCGGCGGCAAAGGTGGCCCCGATACGGCCGAGCTTGAAAAAATGCAAGCTGAATTGGCTGCCCTCGATCCCAACGCGATCCCCGATGATGTCAAAGACATGATGAAAGGTGGCGCCCTCCCCGAAATGCCAAAGGGCCTGCCCGGTCTTGGTGGTTTTGGCGGTAATAAATTACCAGGCTTGGGATCGCTCCCGGGCCTTGGCAAAAATCCATTCAAAGGTTTTCCCGGCCTCGGGAAGAAGAAATAACTATAATCAACTGGAGAACTAAAAATGTCGATAAAGATCCGTCTCGCCCGCGCTGGTACCAAGAAGCGTCCATATTACCACATTGTTATTGCTGCGGCCACCAGCCCCCGCGATGGTAAGTTCATCGATGTTATCGGTGCCTTTAACCCGATGTTGGCAAAAGACCATGCAGACCGCGTGAAGCTTGATGCCGCCAAGGCCGCTGAATGGCTGAAGAAGGGTGCGCAGCCAACCGACCGCGTGCTCCGATTCTTGGATGTAGCCGGTGTTGCCAAGCGCCCGGCCCGTAACAATCCAAACAAAGCACTTCCCGGCAAGAAGCGCGCTGAGCGTGAAAAAGCAGCAAGCGATGCTGCCGCCAAAATTGCAGCAGATGCCGTAAAGGCTGCTGAAGCCGCCGCCGCCGCCAAGGCCGCTGCAGCCCAAGCCGAAATTGATGCCGCTGCTGCTGCTAAAGCTGCCGCTGCCGAAGCGGCCGCTGCTCCAGCTGTTGAAGCAACTGCCGAACCAACAGCATAAGCTGAAACATTATGGCATCCTCCGACCCCACGGCCCGCGTTATTGTTGGTGTGATCAGAGGAGCCCATGGCATTCGCGGTGAAGTAAAGTTATTGAGCTTCACCGCTGATCCCCTCGCGATCAAAAACTACAAGCCGCTCGAAACCGCCTCTGGCGAACAACTTGAAATCACCAAATTGCGCCCCGAAAAGGATGGCTTCATTGCCAGCATTAAGGGCGTTATTGACCGCAATCAATCGGAAGCCTTGCGCGGGGTTGAACTCTTTGTGGCCCGCAATAAACTCCCCACTGCCAAAGATGATGAGGTTTACCTTGTCGATCTTGAGGGTGCTGCTGTGTTTTTAGTATCGGGTACAAAACTAGGCACCGTTATAGGCTTTGAAAATTACGGCGCTGGCGAGTTGATGGATGTTGATATTCCAGATCGCGCGCAAAGCCTCCTCATCCCATTCACCAAACCCTTTTTAGTTTCAGCCGATGCGAGCACCAAACGCGTGGTCGTCGATTTGCCCGAGGGTTATTTGGATGAAAAAGATGTGGAGTAAAGCAGCACAAAGCGCGTGGAGTTTTTTGCCTAAAAACTGGCAGCGTTCCCCGGCACTATTTTCGTGACCTGTCCTGCGGGTTTACCCGTGGGATCAATATAGGTGAGCTTCCCAACATCCGATTGGATCTGCCAATTCCCTTCTGGGCCGTCGCGCCACTTCACAAAATAGCCCGTTGGGTTCACATTCCACTCGCCATGCATAAGTGATCCACTTGGCAACAGCATATGAACTTCCGTCGCGGTTGCATAATAAATCGCCGCATCACTTTCTTTACCAATGTCAACATAATGCGTAAACCCTGTGGTGATCATCGCGAGTAGTTGTTCTTCAATTATGGCCATCGTTATCTCCTGTTTGAGGTCTTGTATTTAGTCTAGTTTCTTGACTATATTGCAGAACAATATTTAATGTCAAGCAACTTGACTAACGCATACAAGGAGAATCAGTTTGCCGTCTAACGTCGAAGTAATTGAGCACATCGGATGGCATCTTTGGCGCGTCAACGCAGCCTGGAAGCTGCGTTTTGAAGCTGTGATGCAAGACAAAGGACATGCTTGGTTTGGCGAGGCCCGTGGCAATTTGCTGCAATTTATTGGACAAAACGGCACCAAACAAAGCGCCATTACGAAGCGTTCCGGACTTAGCAAACAGGCCATCCAGCAATTAGTCGATGAGCTGGTTCAAGATAATGTTGTTTTACGCTTGCCCGATCCACAAGACCAGCGTGCCAAAATCATAACTTATACGCCAAAAGGATTGCAGGTGTTGCGAGATGCAAATGCCGCAAAACAAGAAATTGAACAAGACTTCGCTGCTATTCTTGGGGTCAAAGATTTTGCAATCTTACAATCCGCACTGCTGAAACTGGCACAACACAAGTTTAACCCATAATAATATTTCTTTCCCCCGGTCTGTTCCAGCTTTAAGACGCTCTTGCTATGACCTTCCAAGCCTCCATCCTCACCCTCTTCCCCGATATGTTTCCAGCCTCCCTCGGCCATTCGCTTGCGGGCCGGGCATTAAGTGAAAATATCTGGTCATACACTGCAACCGATATCAGAAGCTTCGCCACGGACCGCCATCGCACGGTTGATGACCATCCCGCCGGGGGTGGCGCTGGTATGGTCATAAAACCTGATATCTTAGCCGCAGCGATTGACAACACGCCCCATGTCGGTCCCCGGCTTCTGATGAGCCCACGGGGGCGTCCCCTTACCCAGAGCATGGTCAGAAAATTTGCGAACGGACCGGGCTGCATGATCATCTGTGGCCGTTTTGAAGGCGTTGATCAGCGCGTCATCGATGGTCGTCAGCTGCAAGAAATATCGGTCGGCGATTATATTCTTTCCGGCGGTGAACCCGCTGCAATCATCCTGCTCGACGCCATCATTAGACTTCTTCCCGGCGTCATGGGCAAAATTGCCTCAGGACAAGAAGAAAGCTTTGAAGATGGTCTTTTAGAACATCCGCATTACACCAAACCAAACCTCTGGGAAAACCTCGGAATTCCAGAGATTCTCCATTCAGGCAACCACAAAACCATTGCCGAATGGAAAAAAGCCGAACGCATTTTGCTAACCAAAACCCGCCGTCCTGATCTCTGGCACAAATTTAACGCGCAAAAGCGTTGATTTCTCAATTTATTGCGGCTAAGGACCCCCCAACGTATAAGGATTTAATCGATGAATATCATTCAACAGCTCGAAAAAGAGCAGGTCGCTATTGTTGCGGCTAAGCGCACTGTGCCTGATTTTGGCGCTGGCGACACTGTTATTGTAAACGTGAAAGTTGTCGAAGGCGAGCGCACCCGCGTTCAGGCCTACGAAGGCGTTTGCATTGCCCGCTCCGGCGGCGGCATCAATGAAAACTTCACTGTTCGCAAGATGTCTTATGGTGAAGGCGTTGAACGCGTATTCCCAGTTTACTCCCCACTGATCGATTCAATTAAGGTTGTGCGTTTTGGCGTTGTGCGCCGTGCCAAGCTTTATTACTTGCGTGGCCGTACCGGCAAATCCGCACGTATCGTGGAACGCCGCGTTTACAAAAAAGTGGACGCTGCAGCAGCAGCCCCATTGACCGCCGCGTCCGCACCAAAGGGTTTTGTTGATGACATCTCCTTGATCGGCGGCATTGGTCCAAAGATCGCTACAGCAATGAACGCAGAAGGCATCACCAGCTTGCACCAAATTGCAGCCATGTCCGATGAGGCATTGTTCAACTTGGATGAAAAGCTCAGCCTTAAAGGCCGCACCGTTCGTGAAGAATGGGTAGCGCAAGCCAAGGAATTGATTGCAGGCGAAGCACCACGCGCCAAGTCCGATCAAGACCGCGCTTAATTCCGGTTCAAATATAGATTTCAAAGGGCTAGTCGCAAGACCGGCCCTTTTTTATTTTGCAACGAACCAACGCTGCCACGGCAAAAGAATAATCGCCAGACCAATAAAAATCATCGCTGACCCAACCATGCGCAGTGGCGTCAAGGTTTCATCGAGCAACAAATAAGCTGATAGGCCGCCAAAAACTGGAACCAGCAAGGCAAAGGGTGCAGCAACACTGGCTGTATAAGTCGATAGCAATTTACCCCACATGATAAAGCCAAACCATGTTGAAAGCACCACGGTAAAGCTAAGTGCCGCCAAAGAAATCGGCCGCACGTTATGCCATGAATGCAGCCACAGCTCCGGCCCCTCAAAGACGAAGGACAATGCAAAAGCCGGAAGGATGGGAACCAGACTGATCCACGCAACGCCCGCTAGAGTGCCAAAACCACCATCAGGTCCAGCAAGTTTGATCGTGAAATTTCCATAAGCCCAAGTTGCAGCAGCCAGCACAATAAACACCATGGCAATAACGGGAATGCTAGAGCCATGCCCAACGGTTGAGGCAATTGTGGCAAGCCCCGCCAAGGCCAAAACCCCACCTAAAATCTGTTGCTTTTTTGGCCGCTCTTTTAGCAAAACAATGGAAAGCAAAATTGTCAGAAACACTTGCAGCTGCAAAGTAACTGACGACAGTCCCGCTGGCATCCCGAGTTTCATCGCGACAAACAGGAAGATGTATTGACCTAAAAATGCAGTCAACCCGACAATAATCAAATGTTTAATCTGCATGCCTTTTGGTTTTGACAAAAATAAAACCGGCAAACACGCAAAACTAAAACGAAGGGCAGTCAGCAAGAGCGGTGGAATATCTTCCAAAGCCACTTTCAAGACCACAAAGTTAAATCCCCAGATCGCGGTCGTAATGATGCCAAGAATAATATGAATGGGGCGCATGCGGAAAACTGCTACGAAATTGACAAAGCTTGAGCAATCAGAAACTTGTCATGGTGACAATTTGCATTTTTCACCCTTTCACTAATCCTCAACAATCGCTAAAGAACAGAGAATTCAACGATCCCGAGCGAGAGACCAAACCTATGGCAAAGCCACGCACACTCTATGATAAAATTTGGGATGCCCATGTGGCGCATCAAGCCGAAGACGGCACATGCCTTTTATACATAGATCGCCATCTCATTCATGAAGTGACATCCCCGCAAGCTTTCGAAGGTCTGCGCATGACGGCACGCACCGTGCGTCATCCGGATAAAACCCTTGCTGTGGTTGATCACAACGTGCCGACCACTGATCGCTCAAAAGGCATTGTTGAAACCGAAAGCCGCATCCAAGTAGAAGCGCTCGCCACTAACGCCGCCGAATTTGGTATTGAATATTTCAACGAGCTCGATAAGCGCCAAGGCATTGTCCACGTGGTAGGACCTGAACAAGGTTTCACTTTGCCCGGAACCACAATCGTTTGTGGCGATAGCCATACCTCAACCCACGGTGCATTCGGCGCATTGGCGCACGGTATTGGCACCTCAGAAGTTGAACACGTTCTGGCGACCCAAACCTTGATCCAGAAAAAAGCTAAAAACATGAAAGTGGAAGTCATTGGCAAGCTTGCCAAACACGCCACTGCCAAAGATATTATTCTTGCCATTATTGGTGAAATCGGCACCGCTGGTGGCACCGGCTCGGTGATTGAATTTGCCGGCGAAGCGATCCGCGATTTATCTATGGAAGGCCGCATGACGGTCTGCAATATGACCATTGAAGGTGGTGCCCGCGCTGGCATGATTGCCCCCGATGAAAAAGCTTATGCGTTCCTGAAGGGCAAACCCAAAGCGCCAAAGGGTGCTGATTGGGATGCAGCCGTCGCCTATTGGGAAACTTTAAAGTCAGACGAAGGAGCGCATTTTGATCGTATCGTAACGCTTGATGCGGCAAACCTACCGCCAATCGTATCTTGGGGTACAAGCCCTGAGGATGTGGTTTCCGTTGCCGGAGTTGTTCCCGATCCCGCCCTCATTCCTGATGATGGCAAGCGCCAGTCTAAGATCCGGGCTCTAGAATACATGGGGCTACATGCTGGTCAAAAAATCACTGACATTCCATTAGACGTGATCTGGATTGGCTCGTGCACCAATGGCCGCATTGAAGATATGCGTGCGGTTGCCGAAGTTGTGCGCGGTAAGAAAATTTCCGCAAATCTGGACTATGCCATGATTGTGCCGGGCTCTGGCCTCGTCAAAGAAATGGCCGAAGCTGAAGGCCTGCATAAGATTTTCTTGGATGCAGGTTTTGAATGGCGCGAACCCGGTTGCTCCATGTGCTTGGCGATGAACCCCGACCAATTGAAGCCCGGCCAACGCGCAGCCTCCACCTCAAACCGCAATTTCGAAGGCCGCCAAGGCTATAAAGGCCGCACACATCTCGTGTCCCCACAAATGGCTGCCGCCGCTGCTCTTGCTGGCAAGTTTGTTGATATTCGAAATCCATAGGAAAAGCGTATGAAGGTTGAAAGCATTAAGCTCAAAAATTTCAAGACGTTTCAAAACGTTACGCTTGAAGAAATTCAACCTTATGCAGTTTTTGTTGGGGCAAATGGTGTAGGTAAAACCACATTTTTTGACGTGTTTGGTTTTTTGCGTGACTGCCTTCGCGACAATGTGAGACCAGCTTTGGCAAAGCGCGGCGGATTTAAAGAAGTTGTTTCACGCGGCCATGAAGAAGAAGAAATTGAAATTGAACTCAAAATCAAAATGGAGCTTCCAATTGGTTGGCGTACTGTTACCTACATTGTCTGTATTAGAAATAGTACGATGGGTCCAGTGGTTTCAAATGAGATTTTAAGATATCGTCGCTTCGGTAATAGAGGGGCTCCATTTGAGTTTATTCGCTTCAGCAATGGTAAAGGCGACGCAATAAATAATGAAAGCGCATTTGAAAAAGGAGTTGCCGAGGAGCGCGAAGCGCAGAACTTAGAATCAGCAGACATTTTGGCTATCAAAGGACTCGGTCAATTTCAAAGGTTCGAAGCTGCAAGCAGATTTCGGAGTCTTATAGAAAATTGGCATGTATCTGATTTTCACATAGGAGCGGCGAGGGGGTCACAGGATGCTGGATACGCCGAACACCTATCAGCTCAGGGTGAAAATCTGCCTTTGGTCACGCAGTACCTGTTCGAAAACCATCGCGATGAATTTGACAAAGTTCTCGACGCGATGGCCCGACGCGTACCGGGGGTTTCGGATGTTGAAGCACAGGAGACCCAAGATGGGAGGGTTATTCTAAAGTTTAAGGATGGCAGTTTTAAAGACCCTTTCGTTTCAAGATATGTGTCTGATGGAACCATTAAAATGTTCGCCTATCTGGTGTTACTTTATGATCCAAAACCACATCCACTTCTTTGTGTAGAAGAACCAGAAAATCAACTTTATCCAGGCCTTCTTGGTGAACTATCAGAGGAATTTTCCGACTATGCGGACCGTGGTGGTCAAGTATTTGTTTCCACTCATTCACCAGACTTTTTAAATCATGTACGACTAGAAAGCATTTTCATTCTCTCGAAGGAAAATGGTTTCACTTCGGTCAGAAAAGCTTCGGGTGACAAAAATTTGGTTTCACTTGTTAATGCTGGGGATAAGCCTGGAGCACTATGGAGGCAAAAACTTTTTGAGGGTGTGGATCCTTCATGAATCAAGCAGTCATCATGGTTGAAGAGGAATCGATTGAAGTAGTCACGAGAATAATAGTCAAGCGGCTCAAGATTGAGGATCAAATTAGGATTATTCCTCACGACGGCAAAAAGGATCTTGAAAAATCTTTCCCAAGGAAGATTGCAAATTGGCAAAACCCGCAACGAGTTAGATTTGTAATATGCAGAGACAACGACGGTGGCGATTGTACAATACTCAAACAAAGACTGAAAAGCCTTTTGCCCCCAACAACCCAACATGAGTTTAAACTTAGGCTCGTAATGAATGAACTTGAAGCTTGGTATTTGGGTGACTTGGAGGCCTTGCAGAGCGCAGGTTTAATCACGCCGGGATTTGTAGACCAAAATCGCAACAAGAGAAATTTTCGCTCACCAGAGGGACTTCAAAATGCCAAACAAGAATTTAGAAAGCTTGTAAAAACCAAAGGTCAAATAGCATTGGCTCGAGCAATTGCACCACATCTTGAACTCAATAATGAACGATGCCTTAGTTTCAAACATTTTATCTCTGCTATTCGTTGGGCGGTTGAATAGTTTTTCTTGAATCAAACCGCACCAACAAAGGCCGCACCCATCTCGTGTCCCCACAAATGGCTGCCGCCGCTGCTCTTGCTGGCAAGTTTGTTGATATTCGGAAAAGCTGAGAACATAATCGAAATCCATTAATGCTACATTCATTTAAGGTTTGATAAACCATTTCTTAAGTCTTAAGAGACGCTCATCTGTTACAGTGAATCACTATTCGACTGTAAGTTTGCGTCATTTTTAAAGGGGTTTTTTCGTGGGTTCAGATATTCAAGCCGATGCTAAGTTTTTGCGTCGCGTTCTTTTCGGTATGGTCATGATGACTTTGGTCACAGGGACCATGGCTGGTGTCACCACCGTTCAGGCCATGACCAAGTCAGGCCAATCAACCTGCATGATGTTCTGCGAATAATTTCGCATTACAGTTCTAGTTTCAAAAAGCGGCTTTCGGGTCGCCTTTTTCTTCGCCGCAAATTTGCCATCACTCTGTCTCCCTGATGAACATACTGTTCTGTCATCGTTCAACCACTGCGAGCTAAAAAGCCGACATCACTGAACGAGAGGAAAAAATCCATGACCAAAACATTCTTAATCGCTGTAACCTTGCTGGCCGTAACCACACTTCCCGCTTTGGCCAGCTTCGCACCCATAAAATATACGGCAACGCGTGGCGATATTTCCCAACGCTGCGAAGCTTTGGGGTCAAAAGGTCAAGGCTGGGGCTTGGGCGGCGATTTCGGCGTCTATGGCTGCCGCAATCTGGCCAATGGCAACACCGTGAAATGCAATGCCAATGGCCAATGCACTGACTACGCTGGCGACTTCCGCTGGAAAGCCATGCGGAAATATTTTGATGGTGTGACTACCGAACAAGTGAACCCGCGCCGGGTATAAGTCTTATGCGTAACTGATTATTGCAACCAAGTCCCATGGGCGCTAAGAGCGCTGCCCATGGGACAGATTACCACGATATTTATTGACGGCGAAGCAGGCACAACCGGTTTACAAATCCGCGATCGTTTGCGCGGCCGCACCGATATTGAGATCATCAGCATAGCACCCGATAAACGCAAAGATGAAGCTGCCCGCAAAGAGCTGCTCAATAGCGTTGATGTGGCTATTCTATGCCTGCCCGATGAAGCCGCAATCGAAGCTGTGGGCCTCATCGATCCCCATTCCAAAACCCGCGTTATCGATGCTTCAACCGCATTTCGTTTGCATCCTGAATGGGCTTACGGCTTTGCTGAGCTTGACCATGCGCAGCGCGACCGTATCACCAATGCGAGCCGCGTCGCCAATCCCGGTTGCTGGCCGCAAGGATTTATCGCACTCGTGAAGCCACTGATTTCTGCGGGCCTTATGGCGAAGGATCAGCACCTGTCTTACGGTGGCGTATCTGGCTATTCCGGTGGCGGCAAAAAGATGATTGAGGATTATGTCAGCAAAGCCAATGCTGCTTCGTCTTATGCGCCCTATGGTCTCAATCTTTCCCACAAGCATTTGCCCGAAATGAAACATTATACTGGCCTGAAAACTGATGTAATTTTCCAACCCGTAGTCGGCAACTTTGCCCAAGGCATGTTGGCCTCAGTGCCACTGCATTATAAAATGCTAAAGCCCGGTGTGTCGGCCGCCATAATTGAATCAGCACTTACCGCTTTTTATCATGACGCACGTTTTGTCTCTGTTGCTAAAACTGACAAACCTGATCCGCAGTCAAACAACAATACCAATGATATGCATCTCCATGTCTTTGGGAATGACGCCCGCGGCCAAGTGGTGCTCATGGCCGTCTATGACAATCTCGGCAAAGGCGCATCCGGTGCCGCCGTTCAAAATCTCAACCTCATGATCGGTGCAGATGAAGCAGCGTCCGTCAATCTTGTTTCTTAAGGAAAACCGCCATGCAAAAATTTGACAAGCTCTCTGGTGTTGCAGCACCTCTCAACATTGTGAATGTTGATACTGACATGATCATTCCAAAGCAGTTCCTCAAAACCATTAAGCGCACCGGGCTTGGAAAATCACTGTTCTTTGAAATGCGATTTACCCAAGAAGGCGTTGAACTGCCAGAATTCGTGCTCAATAAACCAGCTTACCGCAAGGCAGAGATTTTAGTTGCTGGCGATAATTTCGGCTGCGGCTCTTCGCGCGAACACGCCCCATGGGCATTGCTTGATTTTGGTATTCGCTGTGTGATCTCTACAAGCTTTGCTGATATTTTCTACAACAACAGCTTCAAGAATGGCATTTTACCGATTGTGGTCACGCCTGACCAATTGAAGCTACTGATGGATGATGCCGAACGCGGCAGTAATGCGACGATGACTGTGGATCTCGTGGCGCAAACCATTCAAGGACCTGATGGCGGAACCATCCATTTTGATATCGACCCCTTCCGCAAACATTGCTTGCTGAATGGCTTGGACGATATTGGCCTCTCGCTGGAAAAAGTAAGCTCCATCGATAGCTTCGAAACCGCCCAGACCAAAGCCCAACCTTGGTTGTAAGACTGAAATCATGACTGCCATTCTCAACACGGTCCTTCCCGTGTTTGGGATGATCATGCTTGGGCTTATATTTGCCCGATTAAAACTAATTGATGCTAGTGCCGCTAAGGGCATTACACTGTTTGTCTTCAACGCTGCTATACCTGCCCTCCTCTTCAAAACCGTAGCGACCATGGACACGGCGGAAGCTGCTCCTTGGGGTCTGTGGGCGGTTTACTTCGGCGGCCTCGCCTTAACCTGGATTGCTGCGGCATGGGCCTCACGCTTTGTCACCAGCCTCAATGTCAATGCCGGTGCTTCAACTTCCATGGCCTCGAGCTTTGGTAATCTGGCTCTGCTCGGAACCCCTTTGGCGCTGGCTCATTTCGGCAATAGCGTTGCTGTCCCTTTAGGTCTCATCTTATCGATCCACGCCCCTATTCTGTGGTTTTCTGCTACATTGCACCGCGAACTCGGTCGCCATTCTGGCCAATTTTCATTTACCGCCACTGCCAAAGATCTCTTCATCAGCCTCGCGAAAAATGCAATTATTTTGGCGCTCATCGCTGCTGCAATCTGGCGGTTTTTTGATCTCGGCATTCATCCCATAGCCGACCGCATGTTAGACATGCTAGCTGACGCTTCCGTACCAACAGCGCTCTTTGCACTTGGCCTCTCCCTTGCCGCCTATAGCTTGCGCGGCAACTGGACCGGCGCTTTCGTTGTCATCGCCCTTAAGATGCTGCTCATGCCAATTCTCGTATTTTGCCTAGCGCGCTACGTCATTGCTTTGCCATCTCTCTGGACCCAAGTGGCCATCCTCTTTGCCGCCATGCCAACCGGTGCCAATGCCTTTCTGTTTGCCAGTCGTTATGATGAAGCGGTCGCTCCCATATCAGCGGCTATCGCCTGCGGAACTGGGCTTGCAGCCTTAAGTGCTACCGCCTTGCTTTACCTCTTTGATCATGGCCTGATCTAATGCCATGACAAAATCAGTGCTCACAATTTCGTCGCAAGTCATCTTTGGCCCGGTAGGAAATACGGCAGCGGTTCCGGCTTTGCAGGCGGCAGGTTTTGCTGTCATGCAAATTCCGACAATCATCCTATCGGCGCACCCGGGCCACGGTACCCCCGCCGTGCAGCGCATTGATGATAACGTTTTCAACGCGTTTCTAGATCGCTTGCAAGCTGCACCAGCTTTACAAAACTTGAGCGGCGTGATGACAGGATATTTTGCGAGCCCTGCGCAAGTTTTAGCAACTGCCGCTATGATCAAAAACCTGCGCACTAAAAATCCAGGTCTTTATGTTTTGGTCGATCCTGTACTTGGTGATGAAGAGGGCCTTTATGTAGCCGTGCCCATTGCCAAGGCTATCAAAGATCACCTTGTGCCGTTAGCCAGTTGTATTACGCCTAACCGCTTTGAACTCCAGTGGCTCAGTGATAAAAAAATAACCAATGCCAGTGACGTTGCAGATTGCGCCATTCCGACGTCAGAGACCCTTGTCACGTCAATCCCGGATACGGGCGACCTTCTTCTCACCATCATCAAAACCGCGGCGGCGCAACACAGCATTTCGAGTACAAAATTATCGGGCGTGCCGCATGGAACTGGGGATTTCTTGTCTGGCCTCTACCTCAGCGCCCGGCTTCATAATTTAACCCCGTCTGAAGCCCTAACAAAAGCCATGACAGCATTAACGTCATCAATCTCCGCCAGTCTACATCAACCAGCTCTTGATCTTGATCCCGGCCTTCGTGCTATGAGGCTACAATTCGGAACCGCAGTAGAAAGTCCAAACCCATGACCCGCCATAATGCCCTCCTTGGAAAACCCGTGGCCGAGGAAATTATTGCTGAAGTGAGCAGCGGTGT
>JAYUOP010000034.1:0-2053 GCA_043760745.1 Hyphomicrobiales bacterium | reverse complement strand
CTGCCATATCAACCAACAGCAGAAGGACTTGATGTTTGCTTTGTCGGTGTGCCGATGGATATTGGTACCTCGCATCGCAATGGAACGCGCTTTGGTCCGCGCCAAATTCGTGGCGAAAGTGTAATGCTTCGCCCCTATAATATGGCAACGCGGGCAGCGCCGTTTGATAGTTTGCAGGTCGCAGATATTGGCGACGTTGCAACCAATCCTTATGATCTTAAAAAATCAGTTGATCTCATAACTGCACATTTTGATAAGATATTGGCCACGGGTTGCACGCCGATTGCCATTGGTGGCGATCACACCATGACCTATCCGATTTTGCGCTCGATTGCGAAAAAACACGGTCCCGTTGGGCTTATTCATATCGATGCCCATGCCGATATCAATGAAACGATGTTTGGCGAAGAAATTGCGCATGGTACACCGTTTCGTCGGGCCGTGGAGCAGGGCTTGCTTGATTGCAAACGTGTGGCACAGATCGGTTTGCGGGGCACGGGCTATGCCGCCGAAGATTTTGACTGGCCGCGCGAGCAAGGCTTTCGCGTCGTGCAAGCGGAAGAATGTTGGCATAAATCGCTGGTGCCGCTGATTGCCGAAGTGCGGGAACAAATGGGCGATGGTCCAGTTTATTTGACCTTTGATATTGATAGTCTTGACCCCGGTTTTGCGCCGGGAACCGGGACATTGGAAATGGGTGGTTTGACGCCTTGGCAGGCTTTGGAACTTGTGCGCGGATGCCGAGGATTGAATATTGTTGGCGCTGATCTGGTTGAGGTTTCACCGCAATATGATCCCGCAGGAACCACAGCATTGATTGCCGCCAATCTGTTGTTTGAGATTTTATGTGTCATGCCGGGGGTGCAATATCGTGCTTAAGATGTTCAGAGTTGTTTTGATTTCTAGCGCATTGGTTTTGCCATTCGCAACAGTAACGCAGGCGCAAGAAGATCCTGATTGCGATAAAGATCCGGCGGACATGGCGCAAATGGAAATGAATTTCTGCTCATATCAATCATATTTAGCGGAAGATGCCAAGCTCAATGCCGTTTGGAAGAATGTGAAAACCAAAGTCAAGCAAATGGATGTAGATTCGGAATCAGGAAAGTCTGAGGCCATGGATGCGTTGGTTTCTGGCCAGCGCGGTTGGATTGCGTTTCGCGATGGTGAATGCGTGATTGCCGGGTTTGATGCTTATGGCGGGTCAATGCAGCCAATGTTGGTCAATGGATGTATGGAAGAAATGACGAAGGTGCGGGTGAAGCAGCTGACGGAGTTTCTTGAGAAGGAAACGCCTTAGGTCATGAGTTTGCGATATGGCCCTTCCGGAACCCCTGCGTTCATAGCAGCAAACCTATTGGTTGAGATTCTATATGCTATGCCGGGAGTGCAATATTGTGGGTAAAATTTTGTTCATTGCAGCGCTAATGATTTCAGCTGCGAATGCGGAAGATGAACCGAACTGCTCAGATGATTCCAGTATCATTACGCAATACGAAATGAATTTTTGTTCTTATCAATCTTATCTTGCCGAAGACACCAAGCTCAACGAAATTCGGAAATTGGTGAAACCTCACGTTCAACAAATGGATGTTGAAGCTGGGATGGGGACCACAGAGGCAATGGATGCGCTGGTTTCTGGTCAACGTGGTTGGATTAACTACCGAGACGGTGCGTGTAAATTATATGGAGCGCAGGCTGGTCGCGGTACCATTCGGCCATTGCTCGAGATTAGCTGTCGCACAAACATGACGCAATTGCGAACGAAAGAGTTGAAAGAGTTTGTTGAGAAAAAAGATGGTTTTTAGTGTTTTAGAGAATTAACAGGAACGCTTCCCCTTTATTTTGGCAAATTTTTATTTCCATGGGCTTGTTCTGAGGACCCACCTTTCAACACTATCGTTATTTCCACCATGGTTCGCCGGTCTAAATCCGGCGATGTCAAAAATAGAAGTTCACCAACCTTAATACACTCGGCCAATTGTATATGACAAAGCAAGAGCCCTCTTCCGGCCAGTCGGCCACCTTCTTGTATCTAGACTATGCTCTGCTT
>JAYUOP010000033.1:0-12944 GCA_043760745.1 Hyphomicrobiales bacterium | reverse complement strand
TGAGAATAACCCACCATAGCGCACGATTGACCTCGATCACGCGGGGGTCCGACAGAAACTCTTTCAAATAGGCCCGCATTGGCCAATAGCTTGTGCCTTCTGGCGTTCCCAGATTAACCAGCAAGACGCCAATTTTTCGCTTTTGTACCGGAGGGTGATCTTTGGGCAAGTGCCCAGTGGCGCTCAGATTATTCATGGTTAAAGAATTGTTACCTTTTGACGGTTATTGATCTTTTATATACGTGCCTTAAAACAACTCAGATGCGTTTTCAACGCGCAGGACCATCGATACTTAAAATGAAGACTGATTCATTTGATCAACTGGCAAGCCCAATCAATTTTGGGCAAAAGTTGCGACAGCTTTTCATTAGGGACTTGCGCAAAATCAAAGGCTGCGACCCCGAGATTGCGGCTAAGGTCGAAAAACTGCAGCTTACGCAGGTCCAGAGTGCTTTACCTTATCTGATTGCATTCCACATTGTCGCAAGTTTCGCATTTGGTTTTACACTATGGCACTATGCCGATATTTACTACTTTTTGAGCTGGTCCTTCGGCGCAATCATTCCGACCAGCTTATTGCTCATTGTATGTATTCAAACGCAGAATCCAGAGCAATCTAGAAATACAATTCGTTACCTTGACCTCTCTGGGATTGTGCTCGCCATTGTTTGGGCAAGCATTCCTATGATTCACGGCAACGATTTATCAGACAAACACCAAGTCGAATTGCTTGGCCTTATTCTGGCAATGATTGGCATTGTCTCTCTTGCTCTTGCGCGGGTTCCCACTGCCGCTATTCTGTTTATTGGATTAGTGACTGCCGCCATCGCCACGCAGATATTTTTGCGAAATGACAAAAATGCGGCAATAGGAACTGTCTATTGCGTTGTTTACGGCATTATTGTCATCGGCTTCATCATCAACAGCCACTTTGACTTTATAAAACGATCCATTGTTGAATATTCTGCCAAACGCCAACAGGATACAATCACGCTGCTTTTGAATGAATTTCAAACCGGCAGCGGCGATTGGCTTTGGGGAACTGACCAAGCACATAAGCTGAATTATTTTTCACCACGATTATTGCAGCTCACAGGACTAACTGAGGACGCGATTAAAGGACTTTCATTTCAAGAGCTTTTTGCGCCAACGCCAGAGGCCCTTGGTTGGGAATACTTTGCTGGAAAAATCGCCGCACATGATGACGTTGAAGCAGTAACATTGGCTGTGACCATTGCCAATTCTTGCGTCTATTGGCAAATGACCGCGCGCGCTTTTTATGATAAAAACAATGAATTCGAAGGCTACCGTGGCGTCTGCCGCGATTTCACTGAGCGGTTTGAAACCGAACAAAAAGTGATGCGCGCTATGGCTGCTGCTGAGAGCGCCAACGCAGCAAAAACCCAATTCTTGGCCGTTATGAGCCATGAACTGCGTACCCCAATCAACGCCATTACCGGTTTTTCTGAAGTATTGCTCGCCGAGCAAGACGTTGCCCTGACGCTAGATGTTCAACGCGATTACTTGAAAACAATTCTCGAAAGCGCAAAACACTTGCAGCTCCTGATTAATGATATCCTTGATGCAACCCGGATAGAGCGCGGCGCTTTTAAGTTGGTGGAGCAGCCATCAGATGCCGCCGAGCTTGTCGAAATTGCTGGAAAAATGTGTCGCGATCAAGCCGACAAATCCGATACAACGGTTATTTTGCGCTTGATTGATGGCGTCGATATTGAGTGTGATCTTACCCGCATGAAGCAAGTCATTCTTAACCTCATGACCAACGCGATTAAGTTTTCTCCACCCGGTGGCATTGTGAACATTGAAATGCGTCGGGCCGCCGGTGACAGTTTTGTACTTTCAATTGCCGACGCTGGCGTTGGCATTAAAGCTGAGGATATGGAACGCATTTTCGAGCCCTTCGTGCAAGCGGAAGATGGGGCAAATCGGCGCTTTGGCGGGGTTGGTCTTGGCCTTGCCATAGCACGCAAAATTGCCAGACTTCATGGTGGAGATATCACATTGGAAAGTCAGCCGGGCGCTGGAACCACTGCTTTTCTAACACTCCCTGCTTCGCGCATTCGGTGGCCTATAGTGAAACCAAAAAACCATGTTGCCGTGGCCGCCTGATGTACTTTGCCTAAATATTGACAACGCTGTTACTTCCTGCGCTTATATCCCGAGGGGAAAAGCGAAGTCCCCTCAAGGCGTCCTGCTGAATATTCGCGTCCCCTTCATATTTTTATTTCAAAAGGACGCATATGACCATGTCAGGCATTAATACCATTACTGTTGAAAAACTGGCCCGCCTTATCGGTACCAGGAACCAACCCATTTTGATTGACGTCAGAACCGACGAAGATTTCGCTGCCAACCCATTTTTTATCCCCACGTCTTACCGCCGCGACTATCGCATCACTGAAAATTGGGCGGCTGAGACTGCAACCAAAAACGTCATTATTATTTGTCAGCGCGGCGCAAAACTAAGCCATGGTGTAGCAGCGATTCTGCGTTTGCAAGGTCAAAACGCCATCAGTCTAACCGGTGGATTTCTCGGTTGGCAACAGGCTTTATTGCCGCTCATTCCGGAAGCCCGCATTCCAGATCAATTGCCCATGGGCAACACGCGCTGGGTCACCCGCCATCGGCCCAAGATTGATCGCATCGCTTGTCCTTGGCTCATTCGGCGCTTTGTTGATCCCAAAGCTGAATTTCTCTTTGTGCCACCCGATGATGTGGCTGGTGTCGCAGAACGTTTTTCGGCAACCCCTTTTGATATGCTTGATAGCTTTTGGACCCATCGTGGTGATGGTTGCACATTTGATACCGTGCTGGAGGAATTTGGTTTGGCCACCCCAACCCTTTTGCACATGGCCAAAATCATTCGTGCTGCTGACACCGATCGTTTGAGCGACGCACCAGAGGCTGCAGGACTTCTGGCGATTTCATTGGGCTTGTCCCGGGTTCACGCGTCTGACCTTGAGCAATTGGAAGATGGGATGATTGTTTATGATGCACTTTATCGCTGGTGCCGCGATGCGACCGACGAAAGTCATAATTGGAAAGTTCTGCCGCAGGTGAAGTCATGACAGCAATGCCTTTCTCAGAAGCGTTAAAGGTTTGGCTTCACATCGGTTTGTTTTCATTCGGCGGACCAGCCGCACAAATCGCCATTCTGCACCGCGAAACTGTGGAAGAGCGGAAATGGCTTTCCGAGCAGCAATTTCTTTCGGCGCTGAACTTCTGCATGTTGTTGCCGGGGCCCGAGGCCATGCAGTTGGCAACTTACACAGGTTGGCGCTTGCATGGTGTGAAAGGTGGTTTAGCAGCGGGGTTATTATTTGTTCTTCCCGGAGCCTGCGTCGTGCTGGCCTTATCTTTGCTCTATGTAACCTTCGGCGAGCAACCCTTCATCGCCGCCTGCTTCTGGGGCCTGAAGGCTGCTGTCTTGGCAATTGTTTTGGAGGCTTTAATCCGCGTCAGCAAAAAAGCAATTCGCTCAAAGCTTGATGCTGCGATTGCAATCACCGCTTTTATCGCTTTGTTTTGTTTTGCGGTTCCGTTTCCGATCGTTATTTTTGTGGCTGCCCTGCTTGGATTTATGCAGCCGAACGAAAATGCTCTTGAACCGTCAACCGCAGCTTGGCCGTCACTCAGCGATACACTCCGTACACTGATGATATGGCTTGCAATTTGGTTTGTGCCGCTTGGTGTTTTATGGTGGGCATTAGGTGATAGTCATATCTTGACGGAGCTTGCCCAATTTTTTTCCAAGCTTGCGGTCGTAACCTTTGGCGGCGCTTATGCGGTCTTGAGTTATATGGGCCAAGATGTAGTCGAGGCTAAGAACTGGCTCACCGCCAAAGAAATGATGGATGGCTTAGCTTTAGCCGAAACCACGCCCGGCCCTTTGATTCTGGTTGGGCAATTTGTAGCCTTTCTTGCCGCCAGTAAATTTGGGACAAGTTTAGTGACGGGAATGCTCGCAAGCATTGTCTTTCTATGGATGACATTTGTTCCCTGCTTTATGTTTATCTTTGTTGGTGGACCTTACATTGAGCATATTCAAAAAATGCCACGGCTCTCGCGGGCATTACGTGGCATCACGGCGGCGGTGGCAGGGGTTATTCTCAATCTTACCCTGTGGTTTTCACTCAATGTTTTGTTTGGCAAAGTGGCGCGTCTGCCGGGTATGTTTCAACCGTGGATGCCTGAGTTGAGCACCGTGCAATGGGGTGCTCTTGGCATTAGCCTTATCTCCGGCGTCATCCTGCTTTATTACAAACAAGGTATTCCAAAAACGCTGGCGCTTGCCGCCGGAATTGGTGTAATTTGGCAGTTGACAACCGCTTCGCTGTAAAGGCTTGATTGATGACTGTTATGCATCCGCTCGTGGGACTACCTGCCGATACTCATGAGTCTCATGGTTTTATATATCATTCTTTGGGCGATAAATATGTGCGCGCTTTGGCCGAGGTGGCGAAGGTAACACCGGTTATGATCCCTTCCATGATTGATGCTTTGCAGCTTGATGAATTGCTCAGTCATTTCGATGGAATTCTGATGACGGGTGCGGTCTCTAATGTGCATCCACCGCATTACGGCGAGCAAGCTTCCCCTGATCACGAACCCTATGATCATAACCGCGATGCCATGACGCTCACCCTTATTCGCGCGGTTATTGATCGTGGCATTCCGCTGTTTTGCATTTGTCGCGGCTTTCAAGAATTGAATGTGGTGATGGGCGGTAGCTTGGAAGCTGAATTGCAAAGAGGCGAAGGCAGACTTGATCACCGTGCGCCGCAATCTGATGACATTAATGTGCGCTATGCGCCGCGCCATTCAATTGCGATCACCAAGGGTGGAATGCTGAACCGCATTCTGGGCAAGACCGAAACTATGGTCAATACCATCCACCGCCAAGGTGTGTCGAAATTAGGCAAAGGATTGGTTGCTGAAGCCGTAGCCCCGGATGGTATCATTGAAGCGGTCTCGGTTAAAAATGCCAAGGCCTTTGCTTTCGGAACCCAATGGCACCCAGAGTTCCGCGCTGCCGAAAACCCAGACTCCGTAAAACTTTTTGACGCCTTCGGCGACGCCGTCCGCGCCCACGCCAGAGCGAGGAAAGAACGTTATCGGATAGCTCCACAAGTGGCTTGATTTAACCTCCTTCCCCCGTTGGGGGAAGGTGCCCGAAGGGCGGATGAGGGACTTTGCATGCGCAGTGAACTTAATCTTTCCGCAGAGCAATCAATATCGTCTCCAACACTCCAGTCAAATTTTCGAACACATCGCTATTGCCGCACCGTATGACTTTGTAGCCTTTATTATTTAAATATTCCGTTCGCCTTTTATCATAAACAATTTCGTGGGCGTCGCCATGTGTGGCGCCATCAACTTCAATAATCAGCATTGCATCGTGGCAAAGAAAATCAGCGATGTAGTGTCCAACCGAAACTTGCCGGTTGAATTTGAAGCCTTGTAATCTCTTGTTGCGAAGACACCACCAAAGCCGTTTTTCAGCTCGGTTTGATTTCCTCGAAGATCGCGGGCGCGATTTAAGGTTTGGCGGTGGTCGGTGGTCATGTTGCAGAAGCCTAACAAAGTTCTTCGCTTTTATGAAGCCCCTCATCCGCCCTTCGGGCACCTTCCCCCAACGGGGGAAGGATGTAGTCCCCTCAAGCCGATAATCCGTGTACGAACCATTTTGGTGGGCTGTCGTCATCTTCGCCATAGAGGCCATCGCGATAGAGCCAATATCTGCGGCCTTGTTCATCTTCAATGCGGTAATAATCGCGCGGGCGCTCGCCGTCGGTAAGCAGCCACCATTCCGGGGCAATGCGCTCTGGTCCTTCAGCGCGGATAATTTTGCGTGTCACCTTGCGCCAGGTCATCCGCATCGGCGGACCATCCGGCACACCGGCAATCACACGGGCCAACTCCGGTGGATCAAAAATCATCAAAGGGCGATTGAGATTTTGTCCAGCCCCAGCGCTTGGCCTTTGCGCCATAAACCCAACCGCTTTTTCGGCACGCTCTGGAATATAACTTTCGGTTGGCGCAATGGCATTAAAACCGCCGCCGTGGCGATTGTGAACCCGGTCATTCAAATGTTCGAGACCTTGCGTAGCGCCATCTTCCATAAAACCATATTGTTGGCGAATGACCGGAGCCACCTCGCGCGCTTCCAGCGTCATGGCATCAATCCCAAAACCTGCATCAATAGTTTCAAGCTTGGGCTGCAACAGCCGCAATATATGTGCAGCATCATGCGATGGCGCTGACAGCCCGGCTGGCACCTGCACCCGCGATCCATCGGTGCGAAACAGTTTCAAAATTAACCGCGTTGCCCCCTTGGATTGCTTCGCCAAATCACGGGCGAGAACTTCTGTGATGCCAACGAGCACCGCCTGCAAACCATCATGCGTCAGAGCGGGCTCCATCAGCGCGCGATGCGCCATGAAGGATGATGGCGGGTTAATCGGGTTCAAGGGTTCTTGCCGTTTACCTTGCAATTCATCGAGCCGCAGCAGAACATTTTCATCAATACTTTGCCCGCGAAACCGCCTAGCCAAACTGGCGCGCGGCAGCTCCACCAAAGCACCAATGGTTTTCAACCCTAGCCTGCGCAAGCTACGCGCCGAACCAGCGTCAATGCGCAAAGCTTCAATCGGAAGGGCTGAGACATCACCCTGCCCCATATCATAGCGCGCCAACGCCCAAGCCGAGCCAATGGTTTCAGAAAGCCCCATACGCGCACTAAACCCATAAGCCGCAAGGCGCGATTTCATTTCGGCCAGCATCTTATCTTCGCCACCAAACAAATGGGGGATCCCTGTCACATCCAGCAAAACCCCATCTGGCATATCGGGCGACACCCACGGGCTATACCGCTCCATCCAGCGGCAAAGCCCAAGGAGGCTGGTCACATCCTGTTCCGGCTCATGGATTTCCGACAAGAGATCGGGCACGGCGGCGCGCGCGTCCGCCAGCCTTTGCCCGCGCGACAAACCAAAACTGCGCGCCGCCTTATTGACCGCCGCAAGCCGCAACCCCTTAGCCCCGGTTTCAACCAGTGCGAAGGGCAAGCCTTTCGGCGGAATTGAGCGCCCCTGTTTCTGGCGGCCGCGCAAATAGCGATCCACTTGAAAGTTGGGAAACCAAATTGAAACGATACGGCGCATTTTGCCATTCCACAGTCCATGCGCCGGGTCTGCCACCTCGCGCGCGGGTTAATTCAATCGTCCAAGCGGGGTGGCCTGGTGCATATCCGTCAAAGGGTGGCGCTTGCGAGCGCTGGCTGGTGGCAAGCCAGCGGCTATGGCTGGCGGTGGCATTAGGTTGGCGGCTGGTGAACACGATAAGCCCTGCCGATTTGCCAGCAGCGGCGGCAAGGCTTAAGCGCCGCGTGGTGGTGAGATCGGTTTTGGCAGGGATAGCGTCCCCAATCACCACGGCCAAAGCGCCCGATTTCAACGCCTCCTCCATGGTCCACAATAAAGCTGTGGGATGCTTCAAGGTCACCGTCATAAAACGATTGCGACCAAGGCCAAGCGCTTCCAGCCCATGGCCATAAAGCCGCCCGTGCTCGCGGATCTCATGCTCAAGCCTGCACCATAGTAAAGGGCGGCGCTCGGATGGATCATTCAACCGGCGAATACCAAGGCTCAAAGCCAGCCCCATAGCGGCGGGGGTTTCACCATAAGCGCTGGGGGCAATATCGTGAAGGCCACAGCGGGCCAGGCCAGAGCCCGGCAAATGCTGGTCAATGCTACTCAGCCCAAAGGTCCAGGGAATTTGGCGCTGATGGCTCTCATTAAACTGCGGGCCCGTGTTTTCAATCCGTGCAATATGCTGGCGCAAAGCCGCCATCAGGGCCTTAGCCTCGTTCTTAAAAGGCGAAAGAGCAGGAGACCTGCCCGCCGCTGGCGAGAGAGCCGGGTTAATACGCATGACCTAAATATCCAGAATGTTCCTATTTTGTTCTGTCACATAAGAATGTATGAGTCAAGATAGGAAAATAGTTCTGTATTTTAGATGGAAATTTCAATGGAATGAGATGAAAAACCAACCAAACCCAAAGGACGCTCTTAACGGCATAAATATTATCTATATATTTCATATTGTTAAAGAGATAATGTTGGTTTAATAACCTGCACATTACTTAACGGAAGAAGCAGATCATGAAAGCAATTTCCGAAGCAGATATTCGCGCCCGCATCGAACGAGATAATCCTTGGTGGGCAAACCAAAACTACATCGCCACCGAAGCGTCAAGCCAAAGACGCGTATACTTTGATTCATTCAAACAACTCGCACTTAACTTCAAGGTAAAACGCGCCACAATACTACTCGGCCCAAGACGAGTTGGTAAAACCTTCATGCTCAAACAAATCATAGCCGAAGCCATAGCAGAAGGTATTGATCGAAGCTACGTGCTTTATGTCAGCATCGACACACCAATTTATTCCGGCATCTCACTCGAAAAATTCATAACCTTAATGCTCAGTCAAAATAATGAGCAAAAAATAGTGATTTTTGATGAAATTCAATACCTCAGGGACTGGCAAATCCACCTCAAGGATCTCGTAGACAACTATCCACATATCAAATTCATAGCAAGCGGGTCAGCTGCTGCAGCACTCCAACTCAAAAGCCGCGAATCGGGTGCTGGTCGATTTTCAGATTTCACCCTTCCGCCGCTGACGTTTTATGAATTTTTAGCATTCCTCAATGAGGCAGAAAAATACATCGTCAAACGCGGACAACACGCCACCAACGAGCTCACACATTACGAAATCACCGACATCAATGGACTCAACATGCGTTTCATTGATTACCTGAACTATGGTGGTTACCCCGAAGCAGTCGTCAATGAAACTATTCGGAACAATCCAGAACAATTCATCAAAAACGACATTATTGACAAAGTGTTGCTCAAAGACTTGCCAAGCCTATACGGCATCACAGGAATCCAAGAGCTCAACAAACTGTTTTCATTCCTTGCCTACAATGCAGGGAATGAAGCCAGTTTTGAAAATATCTGCAAAGAATCTGGCATCCCAAAACCCACAATTAAAAAATATATCGAATATCTAGAAAGTGCCTTCCTCGTTCTCAAAATATCAACAGTTGACGACAATTGTAAAAATATGAAGCGCGAGCGAAACTTCAAAATATATCTGAACAACCCCTCAATGCGCGCAGCCCTTTTTGCACCCGTAAAAGCCGAAGACACCGCACTGGTTGGTCAACTCACCGAATGTGCAATCTATGCCCAGTGGCAACACTCACCAAATTTCCGAAATCTAAAATATGCACGCTGGAGAAATGAAGGGGAAGTTGACATTGTTTATCTTCAAGGCGATCAACGTCCATTATGGATTGCAGAAGTAAAGTGGTCCGATCAAGTCTCGACCCAATGGGCACGCGCAACATCTGGAATTGCAACATTGCTCCGCAAACATAAAACCATCAAAACGGCCTTACTCACCACTAAAACAATTGAAAATGAAACAACCCTTGAAGGTAGACCACTGTCACTTTATCCAAGCGCAGCTTATTGTTACATCGTCGGTCGAAACATCACAGCCAATCTAACATTACCTACTGGAACAGAATGAGTGCCTCACCCATTCAACCGCCAAATCGTGAAGTTCAAAACTGAGGCGAAGCTGACCCAGGCGAGATAGGGGATGAGCAGCCAAGCCGCCCATTTGCTGTGTTTGGAGAAAGCATAAATCGTGGCCACAATGGCAAGCCATAACGCGATGATATCAATCAAAGCTAAGCCCGGCGAGCGCGCGCCAAAGAATAAAAATGACCACGCCACATTGAGCAAGAGCTGACTTCCGAACAAAATGGCCGCTGGTTTAATCCGTGCCCATGTCGGATCGGTTTTCCACACCAACCACATGGCCACCGCCATCATAATGTAAAGCGTGGTCCACACCGGACCGAACAACCAGCCCGGTGGGTTCCATGCTGGTTTCACCAAAGTGGGAAACCACGAGGTCACCGAACTCGAAGTGGCATAGCCGCCTAAGCCACCAGCGCCCAAGCACAGAACAATGAAACCAAAAAGGACAAGATAAGATTTTTGCGTATGGGTCATGATTGCCGACGTTACCGAAGTACCGATAGAAAGCAAAGCGCAATGACTGAAATGTGACTGGGGGAGACATTAAGTTCAATTGCTAATTTCTGAGCCAAGCGCCAAAAGCTAATCCCATGAGTCTTGATATGTCATATGGCGCGGCAATTGCTGCCGGGATTGTGAGTTTTCTCAGCCCTTGCGTTTTGCCATTGGTGCCGCCTTATCTGTGTTTCATAACAGGCGTTTCGCTGGAAAATCTCACCACCGAAAAGACCCAGTCCAACAATCGCGCCGTTTTACTTTCAGCACTTATGTTTGTCGCAGGGTTTACCACGGTGTTTGTGCTGCTTGGTGCTGGCGCATCTTATGCCGGGCAATTGCTGCGGGTTTATTTACCGCTGCTTTCGCAAATTGCGGGTGTGTTTATTATCCTGATGGGTTTGAATTTTTTGGGCGTGTTCCGATTGAACATGCTTGGCCGCGACACCCGCTATCAACATGCAAGCCGGCCTCCGGGTTTGCTTGGCGCCTATGCTGTGGGGTTAGCCTTTGCTTTCGGTTGGACACCGTGCATTGGACCCGTTCTCGCCACCATTCTTTCCATTGCCGCCAGCACTGAAAGTGTAAGCTATGGCGCTTCGCTATTAGCTGCATATTCGCTTGGCCTTGGCATACCATTTCTCATCGCGGCAGCAAGTGTTGGCTCATTCCTCGCCTTCTTTGGCAAGTTCAAACGCCATCTCGGCATTGTTGAAAAAATCATGGGCGTGCTGCTGGTGATCACCGGCATCATGTTCTTGACCGGAACCATGCAAACACTTTCCTATTGGCTCCTTGAGCAATTCCCAGCGCTTGGGACCATCGGCTAAGCTTCTTACAAAACTTTCTGTTTATAGCCCATGCATTTTGATTTCGCGGCACTTCATTGTGACCTAAAGCTTAATACTTCTGGGAAGAGAAACGCACCACCATGGCCCAAAGTGAAATGACGTTAGATCAGCGCAAACTTGAAGGCATTCGTGCTTGCGTTTTTGATGCTTACGGCACGCTGTTTAATGTGGCCGCACCGGTGATGAAATTCGAAGCTGACCTTGGCGACAAGGCCAAGCCCTTGGCGGCGCTTTGGCGGCAAAAGCAAATTGAATATACTTGGGCCCGGAGCCTGATGGGGGTTCACGTTGACTTTTGGGTGGTGACCCGCGATGCGCTGGATTTTGCTTTCGATAGTTTGGAAATTTCTGACGTTGGCCTCGCTGATGAAATGATGTCGCTCTACTTAAAGCTTGATGCATTTGAAGATGTGGCGGCAAGTCTTCAAGCCATTCGCGCCAAGGGCAGGCGCACCGCAATTCTTTCAAACGGCAGTCCATCCATGCTTGATTCAGCCGTGCGCCATGCCGGGTTGGACACGCTTTTTGATATGGTGCTGTCGGTTGAAGAAGTTGGCATTTATAAACCCAGCCGCAGGGTTTATCGCCTCGCCATGCAACGCCTGCAAATTCAAGATGCGCCTTCAATTTGTTTTGTGTCGGCTAATTCATGGGACGCGCAAGCTGCGGCTCAATTTGGTTTTCAAGTTGTAAAGTTATCACGAACGCCAGCAAAGGATGATCGCCTGCCGGGAAAGCCCGCCGCATGGATCAACACCCTCACCAGCCTGCCTGATTTGATTTAAGCCTTTTGCACTGTTGCCATGCGTTGATTTTTGCGCTTTGGTACAAACCATGAACACTTCTTATGCCGAACTACAGTGTGTCAGCAATTTCTCGTTTCTGCGTGGCGGGTCCCATGCTGAGGAATTGGTCACGCAAGCTAAAGCTTTGGGGCTGAGCGCTATCGCCATAACCGATCATAACACCCTCTCCGGCGTGGTCCGCGCCCATGCTGCGGCCAAGGACATGGGATTGAAATTCGTGGTGGGAGCGAGGTTGGTTCTTCACCCTTCCCCCGTTGGGGGAGAAGGTGCCCGCGGGTCTGCTGTTTCTTTGAAACAGCGAGATGAGGGGAAACTGCGCGTGACCAACCCCTCATCCGGCACTTCGCGCCACCTTCTCCCGCAAGGGGAGAAGGAAGAGTTACACCTCCTCGCCTACCCCACCAATCGTGCTGCTTATGGCAGGCTGTGTCGCCTCCTTTCCCTCGGCCAGCGCCGCGCGGAAAAGGGGCAATGCATCATCACGCTCGAAGATGTGTACGCTCATCAAGAAGGCATCATCTTCGCTCTGCCCGCCGCATACAGCGCTTACCTGCCAACTCTGAAGGCAAACCTCACGTCCCAACTCTATCTCGCCCTGTCATACGCTTACGGCCCCAATGATCGCGCCCGCCTCAAACAACAGGCCAATCTTGCAACCAATCTCAATATCCCCCTGCTCGCTACCAATGACGCGCTCTACCATCATCAAGACCGAAGACCCTTGCAAGATGTGCTCACCTGCATCCGCGAGAAAACCACACTTCGTGAGGCGGGATTCAAGCTGGCCACCAACGCTGAACGCCATCTGAAATCACCACAAGAAATGGCCCAGCTTTTTCGTGATTACCCGCAAGCGCTCAGCAACACTTGTGAGATCGCCAATGCCTGCACCTTCTCTCTTGATGAACTGAAATATGAATACCCCGAAGAGCCAACCCCTAAGGGCCGCACACCACAGCAACAACTCGAATTCTTGACATGGGAAGGCGCTAAATTCCGTTATCCCGATGGCACACCGCCAAAGGTAAAACGCGGCATTGAAAAAGAACTCCACCTCATTGAGAAGCTCAGTTACGCGCCTTACTTTCTCACCGTACATGATATCGTGCAATTTGCCCGGTCGCGGCCAAATCCTATCCTCTGCCAAGGTCG
>JAYUOP010000032.1:0-2057 GCA_043760745.1 Hyphomicrobiales bacterium | reverse complement strand
GATGTTTCTGCACGCCGCACCATGGCCGTAGCGCGTGACGACCAAGCCTTCGAGTGGGGCGTTCCAGTTCTTTTCAAAAACTTGCGCCATCGCTGCTGAGGCTTTACCTGCTCCAACTACAATTGTGCGGCCCTTTGGCGGTGTGGGCATATGTGCAGCGATGCAGTTTGACGGTAATGCGGTTTTGACAGCGGCATCAAACATGGCGCGCATTAATTGGATTTGTTTTTCGGAATTCTGCATTCTGGCACTGTACTTGATTGTAGATTTTTGACAATGAGGGGCATGACCCAATCCATCGCAATTTTAGAAAAGCTGATTTCATTTCCAACCATCAGCAAAGATAGCAATCTGGCTATGACAGATTATGTGCAACAATTTTTGCTTGAGTTTGGTGTTCAAACTTCAATTGTTTATAATGAAGAAAAAACCAAAGCTAATTTATGGGCTACAATTGGGCCAGCACATATGGGTGGTGTAGCGCTCTCTGCGCATATGGACGTGGTTCCTGTTGTGGGGCAGAATTGGAGTTCTGATCCATTTCATATGGCGCGGGGCGGCGGCAATTTATACGGGCGCGGAACGGCAGATATGAAAGGCTTCATTGCGTGTTGTATGGCGATGGCCAAACGTGTTGACCCATCCAAACTGAAGACCCCGATTCATTTCGCATTTTCCTATGATGAAGAAATTGGTTGCATCGGCGTGAGACGTTTGCTCGATATGTTAAAGACACTGCCATTCCGACCACGCTTTTGCATTGTGGGGGAACCCACCATGTTGCAAGTGGTGACGGCCCATAAGGGCAAGCTTGGATTTCGCGTAACGGCGCATGGGCTGGAAGCGCATTCTAGTTTGGCCCCCATCGGGGTCAATGCAATTTATATGGCCTGCGATTTGATCGCCGAAATTCGCAACATTCAAGATGATTTGGCAGCACATGGTGCGCGCGATGGCGATTATGAAGTGGCTTACACCACGCTGCATGTGGGCAAAATTGCCGGCGGTGTGGCCATGAATATTGTTCCCAATGATGCCAGCTTTGATTTTGAAATTCGCTATCTGCCGCAAGATGATCAATACGCCATTGTTGCGCGGATCAAGCAAGCGGCAGAGGAAGTGGCGTCGCGATACCGCAATGTTTATGCTGATGCGCGATTTGTGTTTGCGGATTTGCAATCTTATCCAGCGCTTGATACGCCAGTTGATAGCGAAGTTGTTAATTTCGTCCGTGCACTGACGGGTGGAAACTCTACAGGCAAGATTACATTTGGCACTGAAGGTGGGTTGTTCCAGAAAGAGTTGGGAATACCGGCTGTGGTTTGTGGGCCGGGGAACATTGCTGTGGCGCATAAGCCTGACGAATATGTTTCAGAAGAGCAGATGGCGCTTTGCGATGCGATGCTCGATAAATTGGTGGAGCGGCTTTCGAGTTAAGGGTCGCCCGGAACGCCATAGCTTGGCGCTTGGGTTGGATCGATGGCGCGTTGGAGATAGGCACCCATTTGCGGTTTGTAATCGTCCCAGAGTTTGCGGAGTTTTTCAATTGGGCCTTGGTCTTCCCAATCGACACGCAGGTTTAAAAGCGGAAAATCTTGCTCGTGATAAACGATGAGGCACGCTGAGTGCACTGGGCCTTCTTCGCCGCCTGATGCCAATCCCGCTTCCAATGCACGCAGCAGGCGCTCGGCCAAATGTTGATCGGCATTGGCGGCGAAACTCTCTGTCATCACTTTTGGTAGCTCGGCTGACTTCAATAGATTGCCCGCCGCAACACAATTTTTCTGCTCGCTCACGCTGTGGGTGCCGAGAATTTGGTCGCCCGAATATGAAGCGGAATTTCCGAATTGATCAACAGCAGTGAGTTGGCGGAAATTTACGTTCTTGCGGTTGCGCGTGACCGCCATGATGGCTTCGCCAGCGCTCAACCCATCTTGCATATAATCAAGCAACAAAGGGCCTAATCTCGGGTCTGTCACGTTTTGTGTGGACACCGCACCAACACCTGATCGTGCATGTGGGCAGCGCGCGCCGACGGCGATTGACGAGGTGGTGAT
>JAYUOP010000031.1:0-2066 GCA_043760745.1 Hyphomicrobiales bacterium | reverse complement strand
ATAATCCGGATTCACAGGCGCTGAAATAATCATATCAGCTTTGGAAACTTCATCATTCGAAAGCCCCCAGCGCTCGCGGCCAAACAGAATTGCCACTTTCTCGCCCCTATCGATACGCGCATGCATATCGGCCGATGCCTGTTCCGGCGTCATCACTTCCTTCGTCATGTCACGTGGCCTGGCCGTGGTGGCATAAACATAGTTGAACTCCGCTAGAGCATTCTCCAATGTATCGTGAACTGTGGCCGATTGCACTGTTTCAACAGCACCTGCCGAAGCTGTGACAGCCCTGTCCATCTCTATGCCTTCACGCGGGCTAACCAACCGCAAATCTGAAAGCGAAAAATTTGCCATAGCCCGCGCCGCCATACCGATATTTTCACCAAGTTGCGGGTTCACCAACACAACAGAAGGTGCGGGGCCAAATTTCATGAGTCTTGTTTTAGGAGAAGCAGTCATGCCCCCAATTAGCGGGAGCATGACAAAACTGCAAAGCCTCTATTGCCCGCTATATTGTTCCACAAGCTCAACCCGCCTGTTCTTTGCCTGACCTTCTGGGGTGCGGTTGCTGGCGAGTGGTGCGATGGGGCCGGCGGCTTTAGGAATCATCCGACCTTTGGTGACCCCTGCCGCCACCAATGCTTTGACCACAGCAATTGCGCGTTCGCCCGATAATTTCATGTTGTAATCGAGAGCGCCCTTATTATCGGTATGTCCAACGATATAAACTTTCAGGTCAGAGTTTTTCTCCAAGTAAGCGACCATTTGATCAAGCTGCGGCTGTGATTCGGGTTTGATTGAAGCTTTATCGAAATCAAAATAGAGCCCATAAATAGCCACCCTGCCTGCATCATTTATCGCAGCACCTAAATCATCAGCCGATAAAGTTACGATTTTTTGTTCGCGGGCTTTAGGCTCAATCACTTCAACCAGAACACCGACGTGGTTTAGAAGCGTCTCTGACACATTGCCGAAAGTGCCACCTTGGTTTTGCGCGGCAAACACTGCGACGTATGTTTCAGCACCCGCATCACCCTGTTTCATCAACGCGTAACGTGGGTCAATCACACTATCAAACATGGATTCAGACAGCGAAGCGCGATGTTGCTCTGCGTCTTGCGAAACAACCTGTGTCGCTTTGTCCTGCCAGTTGTATTTCAACGTTTTAAAACTGGGGCCACAGGTTTCCTTCGCGCACTCAAACACCGGTGCAAACCCTTTGGCTTTCAGCGCATCGACATAATTTCCAAAAACTTCCAGCGAAGACCGCCCTTCGGGTGCGCCATAAAGCGTACGCGTGATGCGGCCTTGAAGTGTTAGGGTTGATTTGAACTTCTTTTCTTGATCAAATTCTTCACCTTCCGCTGGCCCGTTAGGCAGCGTAATTTCATCAAATGCTTTTTTGGTTTGCCCAACAATATTTGAGCCTTCATATCTGCCCGTCAACACACTATCAGCAGAACCGGGAGCGTCTTTTTGCAAGACAGCCAATACATCTGGATCACTTGCTATTGCGGATGTGACAAGGCCAAAACAAAGTACACTCGAAAATAATACAGCACGAAACATTCTTAATCTCTCCTCAGCACCCCCGGCATCCCTTGTAATCGAACCTCGAAAACCGTCAAGCGGACACACCGTCAAAAGGCCGCACCACAAAAAATTTAGTTGACTAATTCTTCACAGGTCTTTATCCGAGTAAATCTATCGGATATTATTTTATGGAGTAATTTTGATGGTTTTGCGTGGTATTGCATTGTCTTTAACTATTTTCGCTCTTTCTTCTCCCTTACGTGCCGAAGATGTCGTCACTTACGAAACAACGTTGAAAGATAAAGCTTTCACAGTTTCTGAAATCAAAGTGCCTGCTGGAAAGCCATTCATCATAAAATTGAATAACGCCAATGCTGCAGCTGCGGAGCTCGAAGCTAAAGAGTTGAAAATCGAAAAAGTTGTAGCTGGAAATTCCTCCATCGTGGTGCGCGTTAAGGCGATGGAACCTGGAAAATATTTGTTCGTTGATGAATATCAAGAAGATGTGGCCAAAGGCTACATAATAGTGGAAT
>JAYUOP010000030.1:0-13067 GCA_043760745.1 Hyphomicrobiales bacterium | reverse complement strand
CGAGCTCCGCTGCATTCAATTGCGCGCGATAGCCTTTGATTACACCGGCTTTTTCTAAAGCTTGCACCCGGCGCAATGTTGGCGGCGGGGACAGGCCAATGCGCTCCGCCAGGTCAACATTGCTGATCCGGCCATTGCCTTGCAACTCACGCAAGATTTTCCAGTCGGTGGTATCGAGGGTAAAAGCTTTTGCCATGGACTGCATATAGCAATAAAATTACGTGTTTTGCCAAGCCGTCTATAACAATATTTCGTGGGCGGGCTTGTCCGACAGCACAAATGAGCTATGCTCTGAATTCATAGCTTACTTGGAGTCTCTCGAAATGTCCGCCCGTCATGATCGCGTCGTTGTTCTTGGTTCTGGTCCTGCTGGCTATACGGCGGCAATTTATGCTGCCCGCGCCATGCTCGAACCCGTGCTCATTCAAGGCATTCAACCCGGCGGGCAATTGACAATCACGACTGACGTGGAAAATTATCCTGGTTTTGCCAAGACCATTCAAGGCCCATTTCTGATGGATGAAATGAAGGCTCAGGCCGAACACATGGGAACTGAGATCATCTCCGATACGATCGTGGAGGTGAACCTGAAAGCCCAACCCATTTGGCTGAAAGGCGACAGCGGCACGATTTACACGTGCGATGCACTGATCATCTGCACCGGTGCGCAAGCCAAATGGCTTAACATTCCAACCGAAGAACATTTCAAAGGCTTTGGTGTATCAGCCTGCGCTACGTGTGACGGCTTTTTCTATCGCGGCAAAAAAGTATTGGTGGTCGGCGGCGGCAACACCGCCGTTGAGGAAGCGCTTTACCTGACTAATTTTGCCACTGAAGTCATCGTTGCACATCGGCGGAACGAATTCAAAGCTGAGCGCATTTTGCAAAATCGCCTGTTCAACCATCCAAAGATCAAAGTCATGTGGGATACCGTTCTTGATGAAGTTGTGGGCACCGCAAACCCGCGCGGTGTTACGGCGGCGCGCTTGCGCAATGTAAAATCGGGGGCAGTCGAAGATTTGTCCGTAGACGGAATATTTGTGGCAATTGGTCATTCGCCAGCCACTGCTTTGTTCGAAGGACAATTGCCTTTCAAACAAGGTGGCTATCTTATTACCGAGCCGCGCTCCACCGCAACGGAACTCCGCGGCGTTTATGCGGCGGGTGATGTGACCGACGATGTTTACCGTCAGGCCGTAACGGCAGCTGGCATGGGCTGCATGGCAGCCCTTGAAGTGGAACGTTGGCTCCATGTGAAAGATCAAGTGAAAGAAGCGGCGGAATAATATGGATTGGGATAAATTACGGATTTTCCACGCTGTAGCAGACGCTGGCAGCTTCACACATGCGGGTCATGAACTAGCCCTTTCGCAATCGGCTGTGAGCCGCCAAATCAGCGCATTAGAGCTTGATTTGAAAGTACCACTTTTTCACCGCCATGCGCGTGGGCTGATCCTCACCGAACAAGGCGAAATGCTTTATCGCACCGCCCATGATGTGTTCACGAAACTGGCAGCGGCAAAAACCCGGTTGATGGATTCAAAAGAAAAACCATCCGGCGAATTGCGAATTACGACGACCGTTGGATTGGGCAGCGTATGGCTTACACCGCGCATTCGAGAATTCACCGAGTTATACCCCGATATCAAAGTAACTCTGCTTCTCGAGGACCGCGAACTTGATTTAGCGATGCGTGAGGCGGATGTGGCCATTCGATTGCGCAGACCCACCCAACCCGATCTCATCCAGCGCAAACTTTTCACAGTGCATCACCATATCTACGCCTCTCTCGAATATGTTAAAAAATATGGTATTCCGAAATCTATCGAAGATTTAGATCAGCACAAAATTTTAACCTTCGGCCAAGCACCAGGTTACCTTACAACCATCAATTGGCTGGAAACTGCTGGGCGCCCGGAGGGTAACCCGCGCGCCGTATCATTTAGCGTCAACAATGCCTATGGCTTGCGCCGCGCCGTTCAAGCGGGCGTCGGCATTGCGTCCTTAGCGGATTATATTGTGGCTTCAGACAGCAACCTCGTTCAAATCGATTTGCCATTGGAAGCGCCGCAATTTGATACATACTTTGTTTATCCCGAAGAACTTAAAGATACCAAACGCGTAACTGTATTCCGCGATTTCATTGTTTCGAAAGCGCGCGAATGGAGTTTTTAATGCCAAATCATCGGTACAAGAGATAAAACCAGTGACGCAGCTAAGGCCCAGTTGATCATTTTGAAATATCGTGGATCGCGGAAAACATGGCGCAGGCTAGCGCCAAACACCGCCCAAGTCGTGGCACTGCCAATGCCCATAACAACAAAAGTTCCGACCACATAAGCAACGCCAGTCAGATACGCGCTTGCAATCGTATAAGTAGAAAGCGCGGTGACCGCCATGATCCACGCTTTGGGATTGACCCATTGAAATGAAGCCATATGGAGAAATGAAAGCGGCTTGGCATCCACCTCCTTTTCATCGGTGACAAATTTAGACGTTGCAATTTTCCAAGCCAAATAAAGCATATATGCTGCACCTGTATATTTCATCGCTGTATAAATTAGAGGATAGGTTTCAAAGATTTTTCCAAGACCAAGTCCAATGCAACCGATCATGAAAGGAAAACCCAAAGCCACACCGAAAATCATCGGGACAGTTTTGCGCAATCCGAAGCTGACCCCAGAAGCCATCAGCAATGTGTTGTTTGGTCCCGGCGAAAAAGCGGTCGCAAAGGCAAAAAACGCCAGTGCGATGAACAGCTCCGTTGTCATCGTAAAATTACCCGCGTCGTCCTACGAAATCCATTTTACCGAGGTCGACGCCGTTGTGGCGTAGGATGTTGTAAGCGGTGGTGTAATGGAAATAGAAATTCGGCAAAACGTAAGAATTAACATAGGCATCGCCCGTCATAGCGGTATCTTTACCAGCAACTTTGACGGTGACTTCGCGCGGGCCTGATCCTGCAATTGTTGCTTGATCAAGAGAGCCGAGGAAGGCCAAGGTCTTGGCAATCCGCGCTTGCATCTCTTCAAAGGTTTTTTCTTCATCAGCATAACTTGGAACCGGAACACCGGCTAATCGTGCGCCACAACCTTTGGCAAAATCTGTCACCAATTGTGCTTGGCGAATGGCAGGAAACATATCTGGAGCCAAACGGCTTCCCAACATCACAGCCTTATCAATTTTTTTAGCATCGCAATGCGCTTCCGCACGATGCAGAATGGCGGATAATGCGTTGAGGTTATGGGTCAGCACTTGAATTGAGCGAGAGTACATTTTAATTCCCTTAATGTTAGCGCAGATTTGCGCAGAAGCGTTGAATACGTTGGCAAGCATCTTCGAGGACGGGTGTTGCCGTGGCATAAGAAATTCGGAAAAATGGCGATGTGCCAAAGGCTGCGCCATGAACCGCCGCCACACCTTCTGCGGCCAGCAATTCAGTGACAAAATCTTCGTCATTCTTAATCACATTACCGGATGGAGCGGTCTTGCCAATCGTGCCAGCGCAAGACGGATAAACATAAAAAGCACCTTCTGGCGTTGGGCAAGAAATGCCCTTCGCTTGATTGAGCATGCCAACCACCAAATCGCGGCGCTGTTTAAATACGGCGTTGTTTGCAGCAATAAATTCTTGTTGGCCATTCAGCGCTTCAACAGCTGCCCACTGTGCAATTGAAGAAGGATTAGACGTCGATTGCGATTGCAACTTTGCCATCGCTTTGATCAAAACTTCTGGACCAGCTGCATAGCCAATCCGCCATCCCGTCATGCAATAGGCTTTAGAAACGCCATTCATGGTCAAGGTGCGATCATAGAGTTTTGGTTCAACTTGGGCTGGCGTATAAAATTTGAAGTCATCATAAACCAAGTGCTCATACATATCGTCCGTCAAAATCCAGACATGCGGATGGCGCAACAAAACATCGGTCAACGCTTTAAGTTCCGCATGAGAGTAAGCAGCGCCCGATGGGTTTGACGGTGAGTTTAACAACACCCATTTGGTTTTCGGCGTAATCGCTTTTTCGAGGTCTGCCGCCTGCACTTTGAAGCCATGTTCAATTGCAGTTTGAATAAACACTGGGTTTCCACCTGCCAACATTACAATGTCAGGATAGCTCACCCAATATGGTGCAGGCACAATGACTTCATCGCCAGGATTGACCGTCGCCATCAGCGCATTGAACAAAACCTGTTTGCCGCCGGTTCCAACCGACACTTGCGACGGCTTATATTCCAAACCATTTTCGCGGCGGAACTTATCACAAATCGCTTTCTTAAGTTCAGGAATACCGTCCACTGCAGTGTAGCGCGTTTTGCCAGCGCGAATAGCCGCAATGGCTGCTTCTTTCACATTATCAGGGGTTTCAAAATCGGGCTCACCTGCCGCCAAGCCAATCACATCTTTGCCTTCGGCCTTTAGCGCCAATGCTTTATTGGAAATCGCAATGGTGGCGGAAGGTTGAATGCGGTTCAATGAATCAGAAATAAAGCCCATAATTTTCCTCTTGCAGTTGTCCATTCTCTAGAGCGATATGGCCATGCCATGCAAGCCTCAATCCGCCGCAGCACAATGATGACAGTTCACAAATGAGTGCCAAACCTTGGGCCATCGTAGGCGGCGGTATTGCAGGATTGGCGAGCGCTTTGGCTGTGGCAAGTGCCGGGCGCGACATCAGGGTTTTTGAGAAAACCAGTGCTTTTGCCCCAATTGGAGCCGGCTTGCAGCTTGGCCCCAATGCTGTGCGCGCTTTGCAACGGCTTGGGGTTTGGGAAGCTGTGGCACCTTTCTGCACATCACCAGAAGCAATTGTGATCCGCGATGGGATCACGGGCCAGCAATTGCAAAGAATATCCCTCGCTGAAAAGTTCTTGCAAAAATTTGGGGCTCCTTACCGCGTTATTTTGAGGGCTGATCTTCATGTCGCTTTGCAAACGGTTTGTGCCGCCAACTCTAGAATTGAAATCAACATGGCGGCGGAATGGGGAGGTTCGCTTGGCGATGTTGAGGCATTATTAGCAGCCGATGGGATTTGGTCGGAACTGCGCGTTCAACATTTCCCTAATGCGGAAGCGGTTATTTTACCCCACACAATCCACCGCAGTCTCATTCCACTGCCAAGTCAGGTTGCAGAAAATGCCGTAACGCTGTGGCTCTATCCGCATGGCCACGTCGTGCATTATGTTGTTGGCGATCCAGCAAAGCTCAATATCGTCTGCGTGACCAAAAGCGCGCTCTATTCCCGCGATTGGAACAATGAAACAAACCTTGAGTTTTTGCGTCAATATTTTGCCAAAGCTTGTGCTGAACTTCATCAAATTTTGTCACATCAAGAAAAATGGTTGGGCTGGCCGGCTGCTTATGTTCCCGCACTTAAAAATTGGTCGCGCAAAAATATGCTTTTGATCGGAGACGCCGCTCACGGAACTGCGCCCTACTTGGCCCAAGGTGCCGCCATGGCCTTGGAGGATGCTGCAACCCTCAGCGAGATCATGCAGTCGCAATCATCTATTGAAAAACTATTCATCGATTTTGAAAAATTGCGAAAAACTAGGAATCTACGGCACCACAAAACCGCAATAACCAATGCAAACATTTATCATGCTGATGGGCTTTTACGTTTAGCGCGCAACGCGACCATGCAAATAATGCCGCAAGAGATTTTTCTCGAACGACTCGCGTGGATCTACAAAGGTGGGCCAAAATGAAAGTACCGACCACTAGAAAGTGGCCGGCAAATTCTCAGAAAATCAGTCATTGCCGCCGGAGGTTTGCGGATCTTGCTTTGGTTCCGGAGTGCGATCAATGGACGACTTACCATTATCATTATTTTGAGGGTTCTGGCGCGGAATGTAGCATTTCTTTACCCGCTTGGGCGCAGCAACGTACGTCAGTGGGCCATCTCCATATACCGTTACCCAAACACATTTGGCGGCGGATGCACAACTCTTACCAGATTCAACCATCCACAATGGCCGCCTGCCCAATTGCATCACTTGCCGTTCGCAACAATCAATTACTTGCTTTTTCGTTGTCGCTTTGCAACGATCAAAACTACTATTGGCCGCCTGAGCGCCACCAGATGCCAAAGTTGCAAAACCTATTGCAGCAAAGAGAGCAGCGGCAAACATTGTTTTTTGTGTGAGTACCTTGTTCATTTTATTCTCCTTTGAAATTCCCGATCATGATTGATCCATGGCCAGAATATGGCAAAGATGTGATGAGCTTAACCTGAACTCGGCATTCATTTTACGTTCACAAAAAACTGATTGCATGCAGGTTTCGTAACAGATCGTAATGCGCTATAGTTGGCGCGAACTGGAGGACCATCCCATGATTAAGTTATGCGCCGCTATTGCTTTGAGTTTTTCACTCGCCATTCCCGTTGCCTTTGCCGCTGGAGAATCCACCGAACCCGCAACAACGCCACCACTGGTTTGCAAAACCGGCGAAGTGATTAAGAAAATCAAAAAAGATGGCAAGTGGGTTAAAGCTTGTGTCAAAATTGAATCAGGTGTTTTGCCAGATGAAGACCTCTACCAACAAGGCAAAGCTCTCGCCAAAGCTGGGCATTATGATTGGGCGCTCAAAGTGCTCTCTGTGATCAACAATCAAAACGATCCCCGAGTTCTTAACTACACGGGTTATAGCCACCGCAGGGCCGGCCGCCTCGAAATTGGCATCATCTATTATACCAAAGCTTTGGCGATCGATCCAAACTTCAACCTCGCCCGCGAATATCTCGGTGAAGGCTATGTGGCTGCGGGTCGCTTAGATTTAGCCCGCGTGCAACTTGCAGAAATTGCCACCCGTTGCGGCGTTACATGCGAAGAATACAAAGATCTCTCTGCCGCCATTACTTCGGCTACAAACTAATCAACGCGGGGGTGTGAGCCAGTCAACATAGCTCCGCCCCCATTCACCAACACCAAGGCGCGCCGCCAATGCTGGGAGCAGTAGCTGCAATTCTTCTTCAAGCTTCCACGGCGGATTGACAATAATTAATCCTGAACCGGCTAATCCACCACCTTGAAAGCTCTCCTTCACGCGGAGCTCAACTTGGAGCATTTCTGGCAATCCCAAAGCTTTCGCCGCCATGATCAGTCGATCAGAAAAATCAGTCCCTTTGACCGGATACCACAGCACAAAAATCCCTGTGCCAAAGCGCTTATGACCATCCGCCAACGCGGTCATCATCCGTTGGGTTTCATCTAAAACTTCGTATGGTGGATCAAGTAAAACCACGCCGCGCTTTTCGTCCAGCGGCAGCATCGCTCTACTCGCAATATTGGCATCCAACGCAGTGACGTGAACGCGGCCATCACCTCCATAATTTGACTTCAAAATTTCCGCATCAACAGGGTGCATTTCATTGGCAGTAAGTCGATCGCTCAACCGCATAAGCCGAACTGCAATTTCTGGCGAGCCCGGATAATAGCGCGTGCCACCATCCGGATTGAGCTCATTCAACACTTGTCGATATGGCGCTAACAAAGCTTCAATTTCATCCGAAAATCGCGCCACCATTTTACCAACACCGGTTTCCCATTCACCAGTCTTGCCCGCTTCAACACCGGTCAAATCATAAGCACCGATACCGCCATGCGCATCCAAAATGCCAAATGGTTTATCTTTCTTTTTCAGATGTTCAATGATCCGCGCAAACACCACATGTTTCAAAACATCGGCGTGATTTCCGGCGTGATAGGCGTGGCGATAATTCATTACATACCGAAATACAGCATCCAGGCCGCCATGGCAGCCATGCCGAGATTCTCAACAATGGTAACGGTCGACATTGGGAGATTAAATCCAGTGCCCAAACAAGCACATTGAATTGTTTCTTTTCGCACCACCGATTGAATAACGCCAATGGCGCCTACTATGCTCAACGCCAGCGCCAACCAAGTTGCCGCTTGCATTTGAAACCAAAAAAAAAATGCAAAACCGAGGGCAAGTTCGATGAAGGGGTAAGCATATCCCCAGAACTTGAACTCTTTGGCGATGATATCATAGCGTGCATAGGAGTTGGCAAAACCTGGCACATCCAATAGTTTGAACCCGCCGAACACGATGTAAAATCCAGCCATGAAATTCATCATCCAACTGGAACCAGCAAAAGATGCCAGCGCAACCAATCCCATGGACAAGAAAAGCGGATAATAGGTTTTCAAAAAAGCCGGAACTTCAAACGCCGACCTTACCGCACTCACCCGATATTTTCCAATCGGGACCAGCGCCGCATTCAGCACATCTACCGAAGCGCCAGCAACACTCACCTGCGGCGGCACAAGCGTCACCACAGCGTCCGCCGCCACGCCCTTAAGCGCCGCCTCAACCTTCCGCGCACAGCCAGCGCAGGTCATTCCAGTAATAGTGTAAGTTGTCATGCGCCATATATAGGGATTATTACCATGGGTTTGCAAGCTCCTGACACATACTGTCATCAGTTGCTCTTCCCCCTGTCCTTATGCGCGCCTATATAGGCAAGTATGGGACATTCACGACAACATGGCGGATTCGCCGAAGCACCAGCCGAACCAGTTGCTGGCTATCCAGACTTACCTTCAGCACCGCGCGCTGGGCTCGAAGGCTTGCGTCCGGCGTTTGAGGCGTTGCCAGCTTTCAAGCCTTATAAACCGCAAAAGATGGCGAAGTCTGAAGGTGGTAAAGCCTTTCAGATCGTCTCCGAATTTGAGCCCAAAGGCGATCAACCCACCGCCATTGAAGAACTTGTGGCCGGCGTGAAAGCCAATGAACGCGATCAGGTTTTGCTCGGCGTCACAGGCTCTGGCAAAACCTTCACCGTGGCGCACATTATCGAGCGCACCCAGCGCCCAGCTTTGATTTTAGCACCTAACAAAACTTTAGCGGCCCAGCTCTATGGTGAATTCCAGAGTTTCTTCCCGAACAATGCCGTCGAATATTTCGTGTCATATTACGATTATTACACGCCGGAAGCCTACGTCGCCCGCTCTGACACGTTCATCGAAAAAGAAAGCTCCATCAACGAACAGATTGACCGCATGCGCCACTCGGCCACGCGTTCTTTGCTCGAGCGCGATGATGTGATCGTCGTCGCATCTGTCTCCTGCATTTATGGCATCGGCGACGTTGAAACTTATTCCGCCATGAGTTTTGTGATCAAGAAAGCGGAGCGCATTCCGCAGCGCCAATTGATCGCAGATCTCGTTGCCTTGCATTACAAACGCAATGATCAGAATTTTGTGCGCGGAACTTTCCGGGTGCGCGGCGATACCATTGAACTCTTCCCATCGCATTTTGAGGACCGCGCTTGGCGGCTCTCGCTTTTCGGCGACGAGGTCGAAAGCATCACCGAATTTGATCCGCTAACGGGTCAAAAAATGGCTGAGCTCGACCAGATCAAAATCTATTCTAATTCACATTATGTGACGCCGAAGCCAACCCTTGAGCAGGCGGTGCGCCGCATCAAGGAAGACCTCCGCATTAGGCTGGCAGAGTTCAACGACGCCGGACGCATTCTTGAATCCCAACGCCTAGAGCAGCGCTGCATGTTTGATATTGAAATGATGATGGCCACGGGCTCCTGCGCTGGCATCGAAAACTATTCGCGCTATTTGACGGGCCGCGCCCCCGGCGAACCACCGCCCACACTTTTTGAATACCTGCCCGATAATGCCATGGTTTTCATCGACGAAAGTCATGTCACCATCCCCCAAATCGGCGGCATGTTTAAAGGCGACTTTAGCCGCAAAGCAACCCTTGCCGAATATGGTTTCCGTTTGCCCTCGTGCATTGATAACAGGCCGTTGCGCTTTGAAGAATGGGATGCCATGCGCCCGCAAACTGTGTGCGTTTCGGCCACTCCCGGCAATTGGGAAATGAACCAGACGGGCGGCGTGTTTGCGGAGCAAGTCATCCGCCCGACCGGCCTCATTGATCCCCCCGTCATCATTCGCCCGGTTAAAACCCAAGTTGATGACGTGATCGCGGAGGTCCGCGAGGTTGCCCTCAAAGGCTACCGCACATTGGTCACAGTTCTCACCAAACGTATGGCCGAAGACTTGACCGAGTATATGCATGAGCAAGGCATTCGCGTCCGCTACATGCACAGCGATATTGATACGCTGGAGCGCATCGAAATCCTGCGTGATTTGCGGCTCGGGGCCTTTGATGTTTTGATCGGCATCAACTTATTGCGCGAAGGTCTCGACATTCCAGAATGCGCTTTGGTGGCGATTTTGGATGCCGACAAAGAAGGCTTCTTGCGCTCGGAAACCTCGCTCATCCAAACCATTGGCCGCGCCGCCCGCAACGTCGATGGTCGCGTGCTGATGTATGCCGACCGCATCACGGGGTCGATGGAGCGCGCCATCGCCGAAACCGATCGCCGCCGGGAAAAGCAAGTGGAATACAACACCGCCAATGGCATCACGCCAACCAGCATTAAGAAAAATATCAAAGACATTTTGAAGAGTGTGTACGAGCAAGACCATGTGCAGGTCGATGGTGTGGATGTGCCGCTGGTCGGCCACAACCTGAAAACCGTTTTGGCTGACATGGAAAAACGCATGCGCGAAGCCGCCTCGAATTTAGAATTCGAAGAAGCCGCCAGACTGCGTGATGACGTGAAGCGCTTGAAAGCAGTTGAACTGGCAGTAATGGACGATCCCCTTGCGCGACAGAGTGCCATTCAAGACGCCTCCGCCAGTTGGCCGGAAGGCAAACCAAGGCGCGCCGGCAGCAAGGGCGGGCGCGCCGGAAGCCGTACGTTCAAGGGGAAGAGCCGATAAGACGATATGGCCCCCGCTGTTTTCAAAAAGCCACATTCTGAACACCTTGTTCATATGGTGTTCATTGCGAAGGGTCCAGTTGTAGGGGGTCAGGTGTTCTGATCATTGAATTGACGAACACTACTTGCGCGATTTCGGATAAATTAAACCCAAGAGTGTGACGATCCAAGGCGCTACTGCGAATTTGTAGCTTTCTCAATGGCTTGTTGTGCTCAAACCCAACATAAGGAAACACCATCATGGCAACACCAATCAAAGTCTGGGACCATACCAACAACCGATTCACTGGATACGCATATTACGACGCAGCAGTTGGCCCTATTACGTTTAATGCCGATGGCGTTCTGAAGAGCTCAACTGACTTTGGCTTGGAACTCCAATACCAAACCCTAAACGCCAGCAATTATTCTCTAACGAACAATGGAGTGATTGGTAGCACTGATGCCAGCCATGCTGGGATTCTTGTCGCTGCTAATTCTGCGACTGGGAGCCTCACCAAAATCACAATCGGCGCAACCGGTGAAGTCTTTGGCTTTGATGGAATAAAACTATCTGGCAATACGAATGTCACGAACGCTGGCGAAATCTCCGGCCAGCGCTTTGGTATACTTAATCAATGGGCAGGCAACAACGCTTTTACCAATTCAGGCATAATTACGGGTGGAAGCTACAGCTTGGGTATTTCCGTCGGTGGCACCCACACGATTAAAAACACGGGCACTCTCAATGGCGGAATCTATGCCGTTGGCGCTGGCGTCGAACTATTTACCAATAGCGGGGTGGTGAATGGTCTTGTTGATCTTGGTGATGGCAACAACGTGTTGACCAACAGCGGCTTGATCACGGACGACGTGCTCTTCGGTTCAGGCAATGACAAGTTTACCAACAAAGGTTCCCTTGGTCTTGGCGCTCGCATATACATGGGTGCTGGAGACGATCAGTTCACCGGCGGAAAGCTGGGTGAATTTGTTGTCGATCAGGCTGGCAATGATAAATATACCCTTGGTGACGGCTATGACGAATTCCTCGCATTTAATGGTATAGCAGGAGGTGTCTCTGTTGATACTGTGGATGGTGGCACCAACAGTGGTGGCAATCCGACTCCGGGCTTCGACGATACGCGCGACATGTATAACGCCAGCAGTACAACCAACGGCGTCATCATCAATCTTGATACTGTGACCCACAAGGAAGCAGCCGTTGGGGTGCTGGTTTATGCGGCTTCCCAGGCCAAAGGCGTTGACGTTGGCACTGATAATATTAAGAACTTTGAATCTGCCAAAGGCGGTTCCGGTGCCGACATCATATTCGGCAATGCCCAAGACAACTTTATCGCAGGTAATGCTGGACACGATGTTTTGCATGGCTATGCCGGAAACGATATTATCAATGGCGGCGCCGGCAGCGACTTTTTGTTCGGTGATAAGGGTGCCGACACGCTTTTGGGCGGGGGCAGCGGTCTGGACGGCATAGCCGACTATTTCTTCTACGGCGCACTGACCGACAGCACAGTGGCGAAAGCCGGTCGCGATACGATTTATTTCTTCGAAGATGGCAAAGATCAAATCGTCTTCCAGAGTATTCCCGGCCACAACAGCGGAAATTTTGCTGGCGTCAACACAGCTTACACACCAGTTGTGGGTGAGTTCGAAGTGCGGGCGCTTTCAACAACGGATGGTTGGAAATTGCAAATTGACGCCAACGGCGACGGCAAAACCGACATGGCAATCAATGTGTCCGACTCAGGACACTTGATCAGCTGGGCCAACGATAATTTCTTATTCTGACCAACAAACGCCTCGCAAATAATAGGCCCCGGATCACCCAAGGTCCGGGGCAAACGCTGATAACATAAAATGAAACTTAGCTCCACGTCACTTCCGCTGCCTTGGCCTCTGATCTGTTTTCAAAAAGCCACATTCTGAACACCTTATTCACATGGTGTTCACAGTGAAGGGTCCAGGTGTTGGGTGTCAGGCGTTCTGATCGTTAAATTGCAGAAATCCAAATTAGGACTTCAGGCAAGTTCGATTGGCAACACCACGATTGGAATTTACGATTATTTACTCTCAATTTTCTTAACTCAAATGTATGACTGCTCAAAGCTTCACCGTAATTTTGCGGTATTTTCTTCGTCCGGCTGCATTCAAACCCCAAATCAGGAGATCCTACAGTGGCCATTTCAAACCCTAAATTGGCGTTCTCGACAGAGGCGTACGCAGTCACCATGATGACGGCCAGCTCGTCGTCGAGCTTCTTCAGCGCCTCGAGCGTCGCCATGCCGTCGATGCCCG
>JAYUOP010000029.1:0-2073 GCA_043760745.1 Hyphomicrobiales bacterium | reverse complement strand
CCTCGCATTGTTCTTGGCGATCATGACCGCGATGGCCGGTTCTTCGCGCACTTTGTATCAAGGCTCGAAAGATGGCTGGTTGCCACGCTATCTAACGCACACCAATGAACACGGCGCACCAACTCGCGCCATGTGGACTGATTTGATCTTTAATTTGATTCTGTTGGGGATTGCATCGGATGTGGGCGGCTATTTCTTCGTGCTCGCTGTATCCAACGTCGGCTACATCATTTTCAACTTCCTCAATCTCAACGCGGGTTGGATCCACCGTATGGACTCAGGCCATGTTGAACGTCCATGGAAAGCCCCATCAGCACTGATTGCTTTGAACACTGTGTTTGCCTTTGCAAACCTGCTCTTCATGGGGGCTGGTGCAAAAGTGTGGCAAGTTGTTGGTGCAAAAGCCGATGCTCCAAACCCACTCTGGGTCGGCATCATCTTTGCTGCCCTAATCATCCCTGTGTTCTACTTCCGTCATTTCGTACAAGACAGCGGCAAGTTCCCCGCTGGTGCTTTGGAAGAGATTGGCTTGAAAGATGGCGACATGGGTCAGAAAAAAGCGGGCATGTTGCCATACGCAGCTTTGGTTGCTGGGGCTTTGCTTGTGCTCTGGGCTAATTGGTATTTCCAATTGCCAGCAGCATAGGAATTGCAAAATCTCAAAACCGCCGTCGCATGCGCGATGGCGGTTTTTCTTTGCCTAAACTGAACTTAAAAACGGGTGCCGCTTAGAGGGTAATCCCCCCAAAAATGAATGGGGTTTGGAAGTAAAATTTTCTCGGTATTAAGAATGAGGAGATTTTGATGAAGAAGAGCAGATTTACGGAAACACAGACTATGGCTGTGTTGAAGTAGGCGGAAGCAGGTATGTCAGTTGTTGAGTTTTGCCGCGAACATGCGATGTCCAATGCCAGCTTTTACAAATGGCGGGCCAAATATGGCGGCATGGATGCTTCGATGATGGCTGAGACCAAAGCCATTCAGCAAGAAAATCGCCAGCTTAAGAAGATGTTTGCTGAACTCAGCATGCAGAATGAACTTTTGAAGGAGGCTCTCGGAAAAAAATAGCAAGGCCATCTGTTACCCGACAGGCGAATGCCTTCATTCGCCGAAAGGGCGACCGCCGACGGATGGCCGAGAAAGCAGTGGCGCAGAAAAAGGTGAGTGTTGCACTTGCCTTCCGGACCTTTCGGTTGAGCGAGACGTGTTATCGCTACGCGCCCAAGCTCAGTGAGGAGAACGAAGAGATTGCAGGTCTTCTGATCGCGATCACGACGGCCCATCGCACCTGAGGCTTTGGCATTGAGGTTGACTTCTCATTGCCAGCCACACGCGTCATCCGTTCACTTGATCAGATCATCGCTTGGCGCGGGCGGCCGCTTTCAATCAGGGTCGACAATGGCCCCGAATATATCAGCGAGGCGCTCAAACAATGGGCGGCGCGAAACGGCATTGCGCTTTGCCACATTCAACCCGGCAAGCCCCAGCAAAATGCCTATATCGAACGCTACAACCGAACTGTTCGGCACGAATGGCTCGGTCAATACAACTTATCAACAATTCGCGAGGGGTCGCGCCCATCATGACGCTTTTGGACATATGGCTATGCCGCCCGTGAGTGCGTTTTATGCTATTAAAGAATTGTTGAATCCTGATATTTTGCTTGAGATCGAAGCCTCAGCGATTTTGGATATTAAAATCGAGTGATATTGTAAATGATCGCTGATTGACGTACCTCTTGCTCCGATTACGTAAATCGGACTCAAGGTGCGGTGATGGCAAGACCAACGGTACATGATATTGCGCGCGAAGCAGGCGTGAGTCTGGCAACGGTGGACCGTGTGCTGAACGCACGTCCGCGCGTGCGCGAGCAGAGCGTTAAACTTGTTCAGGCAGCTGTCGAAAAGCTTGGTTATGTGCGCGATGTGTCTGCTGCAAACTTAGCCAAGCGGCGCGAGTATCGTTTTGCCTTTGTCATCCCCGATAACAAGAGCCAATTCGTCTCAACCATTCGCGATGGCTTAGCTGATGTAGGCAAAGCGCCAGGTCCTGATCGCATCACTGTCGAAGCAA